>NZ_LSKN01000192.1:0-5172 GCF_001557075.1 Methylobacterium sp. CCH7-A2 | reverse complement strand
GGTCTGGGCTGGGGGAAGGCTCCGGGACCCCCTCCCCACGAGGGGGAGGGGGTCCCGGAGCCTTCCCCCATGCCCAGACCCGTGATCGCGCTCGACTGGGGCACAACCCGCGCCCGCGCCTTTCTCATTTCGGAAACAGGAGAGGTTCTCGAGCGCCGCAGTGCCGACCAGGGCATCCAGTCGGTTCCCGCAGGTGGCTTCCCGGCCGCCTTCGAGGCCATCGCCGGCGACCTGCGCCGGATGGCGCCCGAGGCGCAAATCGTGCTGGCCGGCATGGTCGGCAGCCGCAATGGCTGGGTCGAGGCGGCTTATGTGCCGTGCCCCGCCTCGCCGGATGCCATTGCCGCGGCCGGACTGACGGTCGCGCTGGCCGACGGCACGCCTGCGCTCATCCTGCCCGGCCTCTCCTGCGATGAGGGTGCCTTCGACGTCATGCGCGGCGAAGAGACCCTGATCGTCGGGCTCGGGTTGGGGGACGGCATCGCCTGCCTGCCCGGCACGCATTCGAAATGGGCCCTCGTCGAGGGCGGACGGATCACCCGCTTCGCCAGCTTCATGACCGGCGAGATCTGGGGCCTGCTGCGGCAGAACTCGATCCTCTCCAGGCTCGCCGAAGAGCCGAGCGAGGAGGGGGCGCGGCTGGGCCTGGCGGCGGGCTTTGCCGCCGCGCGACGCCCGGGCGGCCTGCTCAACACCGCCTTCGCGGCCCGCTCAGAGGTGCTGGCCGGGCGCCTGCCGGGTTCGGCCGTCGGGCCCTATCTTTCGGCCCTGCTGGTCGGCCACGAGATCGCTGGTGCGCTGGCGTTGTCCGGGCGGCATGACACCGTCCATCTCGTCGCCGAGGGCGCCATGGCGGAGAGCTATGGTGCCGGCCTGGTCGCGGCGGGACTGACGGCGACCGTCACCACGCCGGAAGCCGCCTTCGTCGCCGGCATCCGTCGCCTCGCCGGAGCCATCGCGGCATGATCGTCGTCTTCGGTTCGCTCAATGTCGATCTGGTCACGCCGGTCGAGCGTCTGCCCGGCGCCGGCGAGACCGTCATCGGACCCTCCTACGCCCTCCATCCCGGCGGCAAGGGCGCCAACCAGGCGCTCGCCGCCCGCCGCGCCGGTGCCGAGGTGCGCCTCGTCGGCGCCGTCGGGACCGACGCTTTCGCCGACATCGCGCTTTCCTTGCTGGCGGCCGAGGGCGTCGACCTCGCCGAGGTCGCGCGGGTCGAGGCCCCGACCGGCGCCGCCTTCATCGCCGTCGATGCCGACGGTGCCAATCAGATCGTCGTCGCTGCGGGCGCCAATGTGGAGGCGAGCGCGACGCCCCTGGCGTCGCTGCCGCTCGGCGAGGGCGATATCCTGCTGCTCCAGCGCGAGGTGCCGGAGGCGGAATGCCTCAAGGCGGCACGGCGCATGAAGCAGGCCGGCGGCCGCGTCATCCTCAACCTCGCGCCAGCCGGGCCACCCGATCCCGCTCTGCTCGAATGCCTCGACATGCTCGTCGCCAACGAGCACGAGGCGCTGGTGCTGGCGCAGTCGCTGGGCTGGGGCGAGCGGGAGCCCGACGACATCGCCCGCCGCTGCGACGGGGAACTCGGCATCGCCTGCATCGTCACGCTCGGCGCCGAGGGCGTCGTCGGCTGGCATGGCGGAGTCCGCCGCCGGCTCGCAGCCCCCGCCATCAACGTGGTCGATACGGTCGCGGCGGGAGACAGCTTCACCGGCGCCTTCGCTGCGGCACTCGCCGCCGGCTACGGCTTCTCCGGCGCCCTGCAGCGGGGCCTCGCGGCCGGTTCGCTCGCCTGCACGGCGGCCGGGGCCCAGCCGAGCATCCCGCGCAAGGACGCGATTGAGGCTCTGGTCGGCCAGTCCTTCCTCTGAGAGGTTTTCCTCCAGTGCGTTTGCCGCGCCTTCGCATGGTCGCGGCAAGGCGGGGTTAAGGCTCTTCTCTCTCCGTCGATGCCGGGATGAGGATTGCGCCGCGCCCCGGCTTCCCCTTTCACCCTTCGGCAGGAACTGCGCCGCATCCTCTGAAGGATCGAGGGGAGAACGGCCGATGGGGCAGAATCCAGTCGTCTGGGCGCTCGGGATCGCGGCGATCGCATCGCTGGGCGCGGTGACCTTTGGTGGCAGATTGGCCAACGGGGTTGGGATGGGAGAAGCGCCCCGCGCTGCAAGCGTGACCGCGAGTCCGGCATTGAACCGGGCCAGCGAGCCGCCCGCCACGCCCTATCGCTCTGCCGAGCCGCCGACCCTGACAGTCGCGGCCGATTATCGCGGGCATTTCGTCGTTCACCCATCGATCGACAATTTCCGTGTCCAGATGCTCGTGGACACCGGCGCGAGCCTCGTCGCTCTGACGGCGCGGGATGCGAACGCTCTCGGCCTACGCCCCTCGCCCGGCGACTACAGGATGACGCTCAACACGGCCAACGGCACGGTGAAAGGGGCGCGCGTCACGTTGCGCGAGGTCCGCCTCGGCTCGATCCTGGTCCGGAATGTCGAGGCTGTCGTGTTGCCCGAAGGCGCGCTCTCGATGAGCTTGCTCGGCACATCCTTTCTCGCGAAGCTCAGGGGCTACGAGGTCCAGACCGGCCGTATGATCCTGCGCGGCTGAGCGGGCGGGTGCCTTTTCAAAAGAACGAGCCTGCCGGCGGCGGACCCGCTGGCAGGCTGATCGTGTCCTGATGCCGGCGATCCGGACGGATCAGCTGAAGCCGGGGCACATCGAGACGCCGGAGCGCTCGATCTGCTCGATGCTCGCGGTACCACCAGCCTTGCCCAAGCGCGGGCGCATATAGATCGGATCGCCGCCGATGGTGATGGCGCCGCCCTTGATGATCCAGCCGACGACGGGCGTGAAGTCGTAGCTCGCCTGCGCCATGACGATCGAGGTGTTGGGCAGGCGCAGATCGGCCGGGATGGCGACTGTGGTGCCGCGCGCGTATTTCGTCGAGTTGCGCTGCTCGCTCCAGCAGACCTTGGCGACCCCGGCGCTGTCGATGACGATGTGATGGACCGACATCTTCGGATTGGCGCTGGTGTACGGCATCATCACCGTCTGGGCCGCGTCGAAGATGTTGCTCATCTCGGTATCGGAGATTGTGGTGGACTGAGCGGTAAGGTCTGCGAGCGAGCGCGTCAGCTGCGTCACCTTGCGGTCGATCATCACGCCCTGGCCCGTCTCGACGATGCCGAAATAGATCGCCAGCATCGCCGGCAGGATCATCGCAAACTCGACCGCGGCGACGCCGCGGGCATCGCGGCGAAAACGTTGTGCGAGGTGCCGAACCGCCTTGCGGTTCGAAATGTTGTCGCAAGCGCGCGTCATCGGGGACCTCATGTCGCGGGCGCGTTGAAGGGCTCGGTCCGGAATGTCGTCGAGGCGACGATGCCGCGACGTCCTGAGCCGATGTTGACGAGGCTCGTGCTCCAGCTGGTGAAGTAGAGCGGATATTCGAGCACGGCCCGGACCACGACGATCTGCTGCGGCTGTGGCGCGGTGTAGCCGAAGCCGGTGGTGTTTAGCCCGCCGGCCGAGATGGGATTGGTGCCGTCGGTTCCGTTCTTGGCGTTGGCGAAGGAACTGTAGCTGCGGACGTCGATCACCAGCTTCGAACAGTCGACGAGCCCCGGCGCACTGGCGCAGACGTCGTTCTTGAACGCTTGCGTGTTGGTCGCCGCGTTACCGGTATACCGGGTCAGAGCCTCGCCGGTGAGCAGCCGGCGCGAGGTCTCCGAGACCGCTTCCTCAAGCACCTGGCTCGTCCAGAACATCAGCGCGGTTTCGACTATGGCGAGGAGCAGCGCGAAGAACGGGGCCGATATCATTGCGAATTCGACAGCGGTCGCACCGTCTTCCGAGCGGCGGAAGCGCGCGAACAGCCGCAGTCGCGCACGGCGCTGGGCCTGGGGCTTGCTTGCGGCGGTCGCTTCGGGGGCGATTGAGGAAGCGTCGGTCATGCCGTCCGGGTCCCGTTCTGGCGTCGCAGGTCGATGCCGCGACGGACCGGGCCGGCTTTCGCCCCTGGTCTCGTCGAATGCGGCATCGGTCAGATGACGCCTTCAATGTAAACGGCAAAGACTTGCCGATCCGTTAGACCGGCGGCATTCGCGGTCGAATCGCGGTTAGCGGGTCCTTAACCCTGTGCGGCCGTGTCTCAGCGCTTGCTCGCGCCCAGCGCCGCGCTATTCCGCGTGCTGGCCTGGGAACCGACCTCGCCGAAGTATTTCGGCGCGTCGCCGAGCTGGGCTGCCGGCTGGCAGACGGGCGTGCAGGAATAGCTCTCCCGTTCCAGCCCGCGCTGCACGGTCAGCACGGAATCGGAATCCGCGCCCACGCGCACGAGCGACTCCGCCAGGAGGGAGCCGGCTGCATCCAACGCGATCAGGTTGGTGACGCCGAAGCTCTTGCCGGTGACGATCATCACGCCGTTCTTCTGGACGGCGACATCCGCGATGGCGGGGTTGCCGACGATCACCGTCTGGGCCTTCTCCGGCAGCCGGACGACCTTGGCGTGGTCTACCTTGACGATCACGCTCTCGACTTTGCCGGCCGCTGGCGCCGCCCACACCGGCCCAGTCCCGACCGTCAGCGCGAACCCGGCGACGGCTGCTGCAAGCGCGGCGAAGCGCCCGGCGAGGCCGGGCCGATGGCGCCGAAGAGCGGCCGGAAGAGTGAACATCGCGCAGCCTCAAGATTTTCGTCCTGACAGCAAAGCGGAAAATGATGAATCAAACCCTAATCGCAGGCGGTCATCCCGGTTTAAGGGCGGGGACGGAGCGCTGCCGCAGGGACAGAGCTCTTGCGGGAGGGCATGGGCGAGCCCGGAGCTCCCCGAGAAAAGATCCGACGGACAGCAAAGCTTGCATTCAAAACGAGACGTTAACTGTCATAATCATGTATATATCAAATATAATCTATCGGGAATTGCTGAAATGTGATGTTAACCATCGCTCGAATGTCTGCCGGAACGGGCGAATTCTTCTTTCGCCTTAACCGGTCAGCAAGAGGGGCGGGGTAATGTCCATCTCGTCGCTGACCGAAGCCACATCAGAGCGAAGGCAGCCGTCAAACCGTGGTTCAAGAGGAGTTTCACATGACCAACGTTTTCGCTCGCTTCGTCAAGGATGAGTCCGGCGCCACCGCCATCGAGTACGGCCTGATCGCGGCGCTCGTCGC
>NZ_LSKN01000191.1:0-21917 GCF_001557075.1 Methylobacterium sp. CCH7-A2 | reverse complement strand
TGGCGGTGGCGGCGCCGAGGGTGACGGCGCCGCTGGCGTTGAGGGTTGCGTCGGTTCCGGCCAGCAGCGAGGCGATGCCGAGCGTGCCGCTGCTTGTGGTCGCGTTGGCCGTGCGGCCTGCGGTGAGCGAGGTGGTGACCGAAACGGCCGTTGCGGCGTTCAGCGTGGCGTCGCGGCTTGCAACAAGCGTCCCCGCCGTGATGCCGGCGCTGGTGGAGGTGATGGCGAGGTCGCCCGCGGTCGTCGTCGCGCTGGTGATCGTGACAAGCCCCGAGGCGTCCAGCGTGCTGGCGGCGCCCGCCAGCAGCGTGCCGATCGTCAGCGTTCCGTTGGCGGCCGAGAGCGCAGTCGCGCCGGCGCTGGTGGCGGCATCCACGGCCAGCGTGCCGCTCGCCGTCAGCATGATCGATCCCGCATCGGCGGCCAGATTCGTGGCCCGCACCGTCGTCGCGGCCAGGTTCAGATGGCCGTTGAGGCTGCGGGCCGACAGGCTCGGGGCGTCGAGCGCGAGCGGAGCATGGCCGCTGCCGATGTCGCCGCCGGCCAGCAGCGTGACGACGCCGCCGCTCACGCTCGCGTCGAGCAGGGTTCCGGTGTCGCCATTGCCGAGGATCATGCCGGCCGCGGTCAGCGCGATCGAGGCGCCGCCGGCCGGGGCCGCGAGCGTGCTCGCGACCTTGCCGAGGGTGATCGTGCCGGCCGAAGCCAGGGTCACCGCACCGGTGGCGCTGATCTGCGAGCCGGCCGCCATCGCGATCGTGGCGCCGGTCAGGGATACGCCGCCTTGGCTCGAGCGCAGGTTTCCCAGGACCTCGATGGCGCCATCGGCGGTGGCGGCGACACCGGCCGTGGCGGCGAGGTCGCCGAGCCGCAGCGTGCTGGGGGCCTGGCCTGCCGTCGTCGGCGCCGCGAGCCAGGCGCGTCCGCCGATCTGTCCGGTGACGGAGCCGGTCGATGCGGATTGAAGGCCGAGCGCGGCGGAGGCCGAGCCGACATCGCCGCTCGCATCGAGACGGATCGAGGTCGCGGCGATGGCGACGCCCGGCAGATAGCCGAGGATGGAGCCACCGCGCGCCGTGAGCGAGGCGTTGCCGGAGGCGAAGATGCGGCCGATCTCGGCGTTGCCGGCCTGGGCGACCAGGGCCACGTCGCCCGCAGCGGCCGAGGCGGAGACCAGCCGCCCACCGATCTGGTAGGTCAGCGGAGTCGCCGTTGAGCCGATGCCGCCACCGCCCGCGACGAGTACGAGATCGCCTCCCGTCTGGATCTGGACCGGGCTGCGCGGCGTGGTGCCGTCGGCCTGGGTCGCGACCGTGATGGCGAGCGGCGCCTGCAGGTTGACCGTGCCGGTCGCGCTGATCGCACCCAGATTGAGCGTGGCGCCGGCCGAGCGCGGCGTCGTGCTGGAGGGGACATTCGCCGTCGCCTGGACATAGATGTCGCCCTGGGCCGAGGCGTTGAAGGTTCCGGTCGCGTTGATGAAGAGCGGGGCGGTCTGGCTGACATCGACGCGGGCGAGCGTGACGCCATTGGGGACGTTGCCGAGATCGGTGACCTCGACGAGGCTGCCGTCGAGCCGGCGTCCCATGATCTTGACGCTGCCCGGCGTGGTGGCGACCGAGAGCGCCGCGAGCTCGGCGTCGCTGATGGTGCCGTTGCGGATGCTGTCGAGCGAGACCTGCATGTCGGCCGCCAGCGAGCCGATGCTGCCGGCGGTGACGAGCGTCACGTCGCGGCCGACCACCAGCGCGGTGCCGTTGCCGACCGAGCCCGAAGTGGGCTGCAGGGCGGACTGGTTGATCGCCGAGACGAGCTGCCGGTCGGTCCAGACCGCGTCGCCCGCGATGCGGTTCACGATCCCGGAGGCCGCATCGGCATCCGTCGTGCGGAAGCTGTAGTTGCTCTGCAGCGTGGCGGGCTGGAAGCGGGCCTGGGTCGCCCAGCCGGCGCCATAGGCGATCTCGAAGGCCCCCGCATAGGCGGCGTAGCGTCCCGCCGCATAGGTCTTCACCTCCTGGGCGCTGGCGGTACGGCCGAGCGCGGCATCGGCGAAGGCCTGGTAGAGCGGGATTGCGGCGTCGTTCAGGCGGAAGGCGCCGTTGCCGTCGACCGAGCCGTTGCCGATCAGGGCCGAATAGAGCCCGTAAGCCTGCGTCACCTGCCCTTCGAAGGTCGCGATGCTCGCCTGGGCGGCGGTCGCCGCGCCGTCGTTCGCCGTGAGATTCAGGGCGCGCGAGACCTTGGAGAGCTGCTCGGCGCTCAGCGCCTGGGCCGAGGTCTGCCCGGTTGCCGAGACGAGCCGGCCATTGCCGACCTCGATGCGGACGTCGCCGGCGTCGCTGCGGATCTCGCCGACGCGCAGATCGCCCGCGAGCTGCGAGATGCCGACATCGCCGAGCGCCGAGACGTTGACGACGCCGTCGACGAAGCTGCCGTTCGGCAGCTGCGTCGCCATGGCGCGCAGCTTCATCGCCGTGGTCAGTGAACCGACGCCGCCAGTCTCGCTCGACAGGGTGATGTTGCGGCCGATGATGTTGGCGCCCGACTGGGCCGCCGCCTCGAGATTGCCGGTGGCGCGCACCACGACGTCGCCATAGGCGTTGGGATTGCCGTCGGCGCGTAAGGTGGTGATGCGGGCGCCGCCGGTGATGTCGAGATGGATGCCGCCGCTACCGGTCGCCGCCGCGAGGCTGGCGCCGGAAGTCAGCGTCGTCGTGATCGCCTGCGTCGCGGTGCCGATCGCGTCGCGAGCGTTGAGCGTCAGGTCCTTGCTGAGGATCGAGACGTTCGCGGCCTGGGTGATCGCGCCGCCGGTGGCGTTGAGCGTCGTGGAGCCGCTCGGATTGACGACATTGCCCTGGAGCAGCAGCCCGCCATTGGTCTGGATGTTGACGCGCCCCGCGGCATTGCCGGCGAAGCTGATGGCGAAGGGGTTGTCGGCCTTCACCGACGCCGTGACCTGGACGAACGCGCGGGTGGCGTAGTTGTAGTCCCAGACCGCCTGGGAGGCGCCGGGCTGGCCGACGAAGCCGCGGTCGCAATAGTTGGGCGAGCCGAGCTGGCAGCCGCCATAGCTGGCCGAATTGTTGATGAAGTCGAGATGGCCGCCGGTGATCGTCTGGGTCAGGCCGATATTGGTGAGGCTCGTGTTGTTCGTCAGGCGCCCCGAGACGGGGGTCGCGCTGGGCGATTGTGCCGAACGCGACCACCAGTAGCGCGGATCGGCCCCCGGATTGGTGCTGGGCGACTGCGCGTCGACATAGACCCAGGGGTTGCTGGACGTGCCGGAGCTGTAGACCCAGTAGGAGACGACGTCGCGCTGGTTGCGGTTGGCGACCGTCAGGCCGACCCGCTCGAGCAGCGCCTGCTGCGTCCACTCATAGCGCGTGCCGGCGACGGGGGTGTAGCTGGTCGTGTCGCCGGAGACGAAGGCCACCGGAGTGGTGGTGCCGAGCACGGGCTGGGCGCCGTTGTTCGTCTTGTAGACGGCGATGCCCGAGCCCGGCGTATAGGCATAGACCGTCGTGTTCGGCCCCGAGGTGATCAGGCGGTCGACGATCGTGATCTTGCTGACGCTGGCGTTCACGCCTGCCGCGGTGCCGGTGTTGATGCGGCTGGTGACGAGGTCGAGCCCGGAATTGTTGACCAGGCTGACATCGCCGAAGCCGCCATTGACCTTGATGCGGCCGATCGTGTTCGTGCTGATGATCTGACCGTCGAGCAGGACCGAGCCGCCGCCCGAGGAGGCGTTGACGTCGTTCAGAATCAGGCGGTGGTTGACGACGTCGTAGACGACGGGGGCTGCGCCCGGGTTGGCCCAGCCGCCACCGAAGATGCTGGCGAAGCTGGCGGAGGTGGTGCCGGCGTCGAGATAGCCCTGGCGCACCGAACTCAGGATGGTGCCGATGTTCGCGGCGATGGTGCCCGACCAGTTGGTGATGCGCCCGGCCTCGATCGAGGCGTTGATGTTGATCGTGGTCGCCTTGATCGCGACCTGCGCGCCGTAGATCTGCGTGCCGCCGCCCTGCGCCGTCGGGTTGCTCGTCCGATAGGTCGGCACCGTCGGGATGAGGGTCATCCTGATGTCGTTGCCGATATTGTAGCCGGTGGCGCAGTTGTAGCCGGAATCGGCGATGTAGCCGGCGCAGTTGCCGAAGAACTGCAGCGACCAGTTGCGCGTCTGGCCGTCGGCCTGCGTGCCGTAGAGGAAATAGTTGACGTTGGACACGCCGGCCGCTGCGGCCAAGGCATTGGCGGCGGCGTAGATCGCCTCGTTCGGATTGAGCGTCGTGCCCTGACCACCGCCGGGATAGACGATGTAGCTGCCGTATTCGGCCTGCGGCGAGGCGCCGGCATTGTAGAGGCCGTTCGGCCCGTTCGAGGAGACGGCGACGGCGCCGTTGGGCACCGTGACGTTGAACTGCAACGCGTCGATACGTTGGCCCGAGAAGCCGAAGGAGCCGAGCGTGTTGTTGATCGAGACCACGCCGGCGAGGTTGGTGACGTCTCCGGCGATCAGCAGTGCCGGGCCGTTGCCGCTGGCGTCGAGTGCGCCCGCATAGGCGTTGTCGATGGTGATGACCGGCGTCGCATCGGGATTGCTGTTGCGGGTGAGGCCGCCGCTCGCGCCGACGATCTGGCCGCCGGTCGATTCCGGGATGTAGGCGCCGCCGTCCAGCACCAGATAGGCGTTGCTGCGGTTGATCACGGTGATGGAGGGGCCGCCCCGGGCGGTCAGCGTGCCATTGCCGGAGACCGTGCGCCCGCCGACATAGACGTTGCCGCCGGCGGCATAGAGCTGGCTCAGGCGGACGGCCGTGACCGGCGAGCCGCTGACGCCGGAGATCAGCGTGCCCGCGACCGAGGAGTCGTAAAGGGCATTGATGTAGGACACCGCGTTGAAGGCGCCGTTGATGTTCGCCGTCACCGGCGCGCCGCTGACGAAGCGGATGGTCGGCGTGTCGTTGACGCCGCATTGCTGGGTCGCGTTGGTCCCGCAGCCGATTTCGATGCGCTGGGTGTTGTAGATGCCGGCGGTAGCCGTTCCGTTCATCACCAGGGTCGAGGAGGAGGAGGCTCCGGGACTGCTGCTGTCATTCGCGACAGGGATGAAGAAGAGCTGGTAGCCATAGCCCGTGCCGTCGGCATAGGCGTTCAGCAGGCCGTCATAGCCGCCGAGCGTGACGTTCTGCGCGCTCGCGATGCTGGCGCCGGAGGCGACCTCGACCCGGGCATGGTTCTGCAGATCGGTCGAGGCGTCGGCATCCGGCACCGCGATCAGACCGCGCACATAGCCCAGCGCCGTGGCGCGGCCGGTCAGGCTGTTGGTTCTCAGCCCCGATCCGTCGCGGCCGGCGGTGACATTGACGTCGCCGAGGCCGAGCAGCGCCGCATTCGCGCCGATCCCGACGGTGTTGCGGGTCTTCAGGGTCACGTCGGCATCGGCGACGCCCACGCCGGCGACGCCATAGGTGCTGACATAGGCGTTCGTCCGCACATCGGCGGTCGTGTAAGTGCCGATATTGATCACGCCGAAGGAGGTCACCGTGCTGCGCAGCCCGAGCGTGACCTCGTTGTTGACGGTGGCGGTGTAGCGGGAGGCGACGCCTGCGCCCTGCAGCAGGCCGCCGGTCGTCAGCGTCGCGGCGTCGTCGCCGGTGAGTTCGCTCCAGGCCTGGATCAGGATCGGCCCGGGCGCCCCGGTCGGGCTCGTGCCGGCGGCGAGGGCGACATCGTCGGCGAGCACGACGCGCGAGGTGCCGGACAGGGTCGTGGTCGAGGTCGCGCCGGCCCCATTGATGCCGCCGCCGGCGGCGGCGCGCACCGAGTCGCCGAGAGCGAGCTGCTCGAAGCCGTTGCGGCTGGTCAGCGCGATCGCCTGCAGGCAGGAGGTCAGGGCGCAGCCCGCCGTGCCGGGACCCGCGGCGGTCAGCCGGCTGCGGGCGCCCAGCGAGGTCAGGACGGCGATGTTCTCCGCCTTGTTCTCCGCCAGCGCCGCGCTGGCGCCCAGCGCGGCCGCCTGAAGGCTGTCGACGAGGGCGGCATAACGGGTGTCGTGGCTCGCGGCGACCGTGACGAGGCCGGTGTGGATGATGGCGTCAGCGCCGAGCGAGGCGGTGACGGCGGACCGGCTCGAGGTCCGCCCTTCGGCGCCGGAGCCGGCATAGAGGCCGCCACTGCCGGCCTGGGACCGGACGACCTGCGTGTCGCTGCCGGTGGCGGTGACGGCGAGGCTGCCGCTTCCGGCCGCCTCCATCCGCACGCCGTTGCCGAGCGAAGCGGTGGTCGCCGTGTCGGCGTCGGCTTCGGCCAGGACTACGCCAATGGCGGCGGTGCCGCCGGTGATACCGCTGGCGGTCGCGCCCTGGGCCGTGGTGTTGCTGGCCGCAACCGTCACCGTTGCCGCAGGCAGCCGGACATTGTCGCCGACGGAGGCGGTGACCCTGGCCGTGTTGCTGGCCGAGGCCCGCGTGCCGGTCGCGCTGACGTAAAAGGCCCCTGAGGCCGCGAGCGCCGAGGCCGCGGCGGAGAGGCCGCCCCGCGCGAAGCCCGAGGTGGAATCCGAAAGATCGATCGCATCGCCCAGCGCGGTGCCGAAGACGGAGCCGGTGGCACGAACGGAGAGATTGCCCGCCGTGAACTGCGCGAGCGAGGGCAGGCTGGCATTGCCTTCGATGAGCGCCCGCACGAGCGGATCGACCGTCGCGTTGGCGATGGCCGTGCCGACGGCGAGACCGCCGGCCACGGCGACGCCGGTGGCGGAGGCCTTGGCATCGGGCGAGACGTCGGCCCGCACGGCGATCGTGCCGGTCCCGACCTGGGCGCGGGCGCCGGAGCGGATGACGGCCAGGGTGTCGGTGGAGTCGGTCGCGGTCGCTTCCGCGCCGGCTCCGGCCGCCAGCAGGCCGCCGACGCCGGCCACCGCCGCCGCATGGGCGGCGCCGGTGCTGGTAACGCCGATGGTGAGGCCGGTTCCTGTCAGGCTGGCGCCGGCGGCGAGTTCCGACGAGATCGTGCTGGTGACGCTGCTCTTCGCCAGCGAGACGCCGAGCGCGAGCCCGCCCGCCACGGTGGCGCCGAAGGCATCGGAGCGGCCGGTCTGGCTGTTCTCGGCGGTGACGCTCGTCGCGCCGGTCACGGTCAGCGTGCCGCCGAGCCGGGCGGCGACGGTGTTGGACAGGGTGCCCTCGGCGACCGCGGCGCCGGCAGCCGCGCCCAGCGCGCCGGCGCCGGCGCGGGCTTCGACGGCCACGGCGGAGCCCGACCCGTCGGCGGAGCGGGCGGAGAGCGTGATCGAGCCGGTGGTGACGGCGATCTGGTCGAGCGTGGCGGAGACCTTGTCCCCGATCGTGGTGTAGGCGGTGGCGGCGCCGACGCCGGCCGCGCCGCCGGCGCCCACGCCGGTGGCGAGGTTGCTGGTTGTCGTCTGCGACAGGGCGCTTACGGCGACCGAGCCGCTTGCGATGCTGCCGCCGGTGACGGTCGCGGCGGTGCGCGAGTCCGCGGAGTCCAGCAGCGCGCTCGCGCTCTGGGAAGCCGGGGCGACGATGCGGCTGCGATTGGCGGTGAAGAAGCTGTATTGCTGGGCCGCATAGCTGCGGACCTCGGCATCGGTCGCCGTCCGGCCGAGGGCGGTGCTCGCCTCGGCGCGATAGGCGGCGAGGCCGGCGGTGCTCAGCGTCAGCACGCCGTTGGAGACGGTGCCGTTGGCGAGCAGGCGGGCATAGGCGTCATTGGCGGCGCTGCGGATCTGGTCGTCCGTCGCGCTCGGCAGGGTCGCGGTGACGGTGCTGCGATAGGCGGAGACGCCGGCATCGCTCATCAGATAGGCGACGCTGCCGCCGGTGAGGGCGGCATAGCGCTGGGCGGCCCAGCTGCGCACCTGCGCGTCGCTCGGGCTCGCGATGCCGAGCGCGGTCGCGGCGGCCGAGCGCAGGGCGGTCACGCCCGCGCTTCCCAGCGTCAAGGTGCCGTTCGACACCGTGCCGCTGGCCAGCAGCAGATCGAACTCGGCCTGCGCCGCGTCGCGCAGCGCCGCATCGGTCATCGAGGCGCCGGCCGTGCCGCGATAGCTGCGATAGGCGGAAAGGCCGCTGGCGCTGAGCACGAGATCGGCATTGCCGGCGGTGAGCTGGCTGACGCGGGCGAGCGTGCCGTCGCCATTGGCGTTCAGCTCGGCGGCAGCGCCCGCGGGCGTGGCGGTGCCGACCGAGATCACCGCCACCGAGGCGCCGATGCCGGCCGTGCCGCCGACGGCGAGCGTCACCGTGCGGGCATCGACGATGCGCTGGGAGGTGGCGGAGGCCAAGACGGCGTCCGGCGCCGAGAGGGTCGACCCCGTGATGTCCGCCAGCACGCGGCTGTCGAGGCTCGCAATGGTCGCAGCCGCGCCGGCTCCCATCGAGCCGGTGGCGCCGGCGGCGGTGGTCGGCGTGATGCGCGTCGTCTCGTTCGCGCTGACGTCGATGCCCGCGGCGCTGGCGGGGCGCAGCGTCGCGACGACGCCGTAGAGACCGGCGCGGGTCTCGTTCTCGACGTCGATGAAATTGACCATGCCGGCGACGCCGGCAAAGCCGCCGGCCGCGCCGCCGGTCGCCAGCAGCGTGAAATCGTTGCTGCTGCGCGCCGCCACGGCGAGCGCGCCGTTGAGGTTGAGCGTCGTCTGGCCGGCGCCGCCGCCGATGGTGGCGAGCGTCGTATTGCGGCTGGTGCCGACGGTGAAGGCGCTGCCGAGGCCGACACCGCCGCCGGCCGCGACCGTCGCGAAGCCGTAGAAGCCGTTGCGGCTCTCGGCGTTCACCGCGACGCGGCCCGCCGTGACCAGACCCTGATCGAGGGTGGCCGTGGTGGTCGCCGCGAAGCTGTTGACGATGCCAGACGCCGCCGCGCCGCCGAGGCCGACCGCGAAGCCGATCACGGTGCCCGTCGCCGATTGCGAGGCGTTCGCCGCGATGTCGAGGGCGGTGACACCCGGGCGGGTGAAGCCCGGCGTGGTCGTGCCGAGCGTGCTGCCGGTCAGCGCGGCGCGGGTGCTGCGCTGCATGACGGTGTTGGCGTCGGCGCCCGCGGCCGCGACGCCGCCGATCGAGCCGACCGTGATGAAGGTCGCGGCATAGGAATGGCTCGCCGCCTCGATGGCGACGGCGGTCGAATCCGTGCCGGTGAGGCGCGTGTTGACGGCGCTGCCGTCGATCACCGCGGCCGTGCTGCCGCCCAGGACGTTGCGGATCGGGACGATCGCGACGGCGCCCGAAACCGGGAAGATGGCGACGCCGCCGGTCACGGCATTGGCCAGGACCGATTGCTGCGAGGTCGCGACGACGCCCAGGCCGCGGACGCTGCGCGCGGTCATGGCGAGCGAGGGCTGGGCCGCGCTCGGGTCCGTCGCCGTGCTCAGGTCGAAGGCGGTGACGAGCTGGCCGGCCTGGTAGTTCAGCGCGCCCGAACCGCCGGCGCGCGCATCGACCGTGCTGCCGGCGCCGATCGAGGCCGTGCTCGCCCCGCCGATCGTGTTGTTGACGACCGACAAGCCGCCCGCGACGGAGGGCGCGCCCAGCGTGGCGCCGAGCGCGCCGGCCGAGACGGTGATGCGGTCGGTATTGGTCGCGAAGAGCCCGAGATTGTTGCCGGCGATGATGTCGGCGCCCGCCACCGTGGCGGCGACGTCGGTGGCGATGCTGTTGTTGGCGATGGAGCCGGCCAGCCCGACATTGCGCGACATGGCGATGCCGATGGCGAGCGTGTCGATGGTGGCGGTCGAACCGGCCCGCAGGAGGACGTCGCCCGAGGTGCGGATCGTGGCATCGGCGACGGTCGCGTCGGCCTCGTTGGCGATGTCGCTCTCGACGACCGAGAGGCCGATCGCCGCGGTGCCGATGCCAAGGCCGAGCGAGCCGGCGCTGGCGCGGATCGTCGAGGCGACGGTCCCGGTGACGTCCAGCCCCGCGGCGGTGATCGAGGTGCCGCTGCCGGTGATGCCGGCGCGGGCGACATTGCCGATGGACTGAAGCACGACCGAGGCCGTGCCGGCGAAGGCGCCGGTGGCGACGCCGAGACCCACGGCAACGCCGGTGATGGTGGCGCCGTCCTGCGCGCGCAGGGTGACGAGGCCGCCGGCCGTCAGGTCGACCTGATCGATGGTGGCGAGATGCGACTGGGCGATGCGGTTCGCCAGCAGCGAGACGCCGACATTGTTGGTGCCGCCCTGCACTGCGCCCGCGACGGCGAGGATCGCGGCTCCCGTCGGGTTGGCGGTGCCGTTGTTGGCGGCGGAGCCGGTGAAGTCGATCTGGCTGGTGTCGGTGCCGGCGAAGAGCTGGCGGCCGGTGATCAGCGCGTCGAGGGTGGCGTTGCGGCTGCCGTCGGACAGGACCAGCACGTCCCCGCGCGTGGTGATCAGGGCGGGCGTCGCCGTGCTGCCGTCGATCATGGCCCGGATCGTCGGCGTCACCGTGTTGAAGACGAGGGAGCCGGCCAGCCCGTTGCCGCCGAGGCCGGCGCTGATGGCGCTGGAGACGATGCGGCTCGCCCCCGAGGCGGTCACGCTGAGGCTCTGGACGGAGTCCAGCCGCGAGCGCGTCACCCTGGCGCTGACCGCCTCCTCGCCATCGGGGTCGGCGATTTCGGTATAGGTCAAGGCGAGGCCGATGCCGTTCTTCGCGCCGGCATAGGCGGCACCGCCGCCGATGCCGATATCGGTGGTCTGGTAGGCGTTGACCGCCACCGCATTGGCGCCGAGGGCGAAGGAGCCCGCGAGCAGGGTCGAGTCCGAAATGGCGGCCGAGACCCGGTCGGTCACCAGCCCGAGCGAGACCGACATCGCCGCAGCGCCATTGCCGCCCGGCGCTCCGGCGAGACCGAGCCCGACGGCGGTGATCCGCCCGCCCGCAAGCGCCTGGACGCTGGTGTTGCCGATATTGGTCAGCGTCGAGCCGGCGATATGGGCGTCGGTGCTGTTGTCCAGCTTGGCATAGGCGATGGCGCCGGCGAGGGCGGCGGAAGGCGCGCTCGTTCCGGCGAGATTGACTGCGGCCGAGCCCGAGCCGATCTCGATGATGCTGGAGTTCAGCGCCCTGACCGCGGTCGAGAGCGGCTGGAGCCGGTTCTCGATGCGGGCGCCGTCGATCCAGGCCGAGGTGCCCAGTTGAGTGGCGGCCATCGCGGCACTGCCAGCAAGCCCGAGGGAGGGACTGCCGCCGCCCTGTGCCGAGGTTGCCGAGGCCACCTTGGCGAAGAATGGGTCGTCACCCAGGAAATCGATGGCTCCGTCTGAGGTGTAGAAATCGATCGCTGCCGCCGCGACGGAGGCCGCGATCACCCGGCCCGTAGTCGCGGCCTGGACCGTCAGGGAATCGGTGCGGATGAGTCCCAGCGTCGTGCCCGCGCCGCGCAGCCTGCCGTCGGAGAGGTCGCTGGAATTGTCTCCGATGAAGGCGCGGGTCACCGTCGTCGCGTCGAGGCGCGCGACGGAGACGCCGAAGCCGCTACCGCCGGAGTTTGCCCCGGCGAGGGCGCCGCCGAGCGAGAACAGCGAGACGAACTGCTCGGCGCGCAGATCGACGAGATCGGCGGTGATCCGCGCGCGGTTGCTGATCGAGGCGAGGGTCTGGTTGTCCAGCCCCGCCAGCGAGACCATGCCGTTCAGGGCGACGCCGGCGGAACGACCCGAGGAGGTCGCGATCACGAACATCTTGTCCGACGTCGTCGCGGTGACGCCCAGATCTCCGGCAGTGACCGTCGCGCCGTCGGCAATGGCGGCGACCGTGCGGCTGCTGCGGCCGATATCGAGCAGGGTTCCGCCCGCGGCGGACCCCGCGCCGCCGTTGACGCCGCCGGTGAAGCCGAAATTGCCGCCGCCGTCGATGCTGTGGACGGTGGTGTCGGCGGCGACGCTGACGGCCCGGCTCCAGGCCTGCTCGTAACCGTCCGCCAGCGTCGTCTGCCAGGCCCCGCCCAGCGAGGCGGCCGTGATCGTCGCGCCGCTGGCGATGTAGGCCGAGGTCTCGTTGTTGACGCGGAAATAGTCGACCGCGCCGGCCAGGCCCAACTGCGAGGACTGGGAGCTGGCATTGGCGTAGGTCGTCAGGATGTTGTTGACGACGCCGAGATTGCCGTTGAGGTGCGAGATCGCCTCCGACAGCCCGGCCCAGTTCGTCCAGGTGTTCGAGATCGGCATCTCGTTGGTGGCGCCGACGCCGACGCGGAGCCCGCTCACCGTCGCGCCGGGGCCGATAAAGGCAGTCGAATCGTGATTGTAATTGCCGACGGCGATGCCGAAGGAGAGCGAGATCTGTGCCTGGGGATTGGCGGCTGTGGGATCCGTCGAGGTGGAGTTGGTCGAACTGTCTGCGATCAGCCGGACGCCGAAGTCCGACTGGCGGCTGGCGACGGCGACATTGCCGTTGGTGTGGATCGCAGGCGCGGCGCCGCCCGCATCCGCCCCGATGAAGGCCTTGGCGCTGAGGCCGCTGTCGGCGATGGCGATCGCGCTGCCGACCTTGGCCGGGACCGTGCTGCTGCCATTGCTCACCTCGCCGAGGATCTTCGTCAGGAGGTCCGAGACCGTCGAACCGGCCGGGCCGGCGTTGAAGAGAGCGTTGTTGCCGACCGTCGTCGTGGCGCTGGTCGCGTTCTTGGTCGTGTCGGAGACCGCCTGAACGGTGAGGCTGCCGGCCTTGCTGGCGGCGCTGCCGAGCGAGGCCCCGAACTGCGCCTCCGTGGCCGCCTTGTAGTCCGAATAGGCGAAGGCGATGCCGCCGACGCTTCCCGCCGAGGCCATCGCCGTAGCGGAGGTCGAGAAGCTGTTGGTGGTGAGGGCCGAGACGGTGACGTTGGTCGTCGCGCCGGCGGTAATGATCGCGCCGGAATGGACCTTGGCCGCGGTCGTGACGTCGACCGCGCCATAGGCGACGGTCGCCGCCACCAGGCTCTGGCCGGTCGTCAGCGTGAGCGCGGTGACGCCGAGCTTGACGTCGTTCGACGCCCTGACGTCGAGATTTCCCCCGACCGTGATCCGCGCGCCCGAGGCGATGTCGGCCCTCACCTCTCCGGCGATCTCGCCGATCGACACCGCCGCGCCCCAGGGGAAGTTGCCCGAGAGCGTGATGGCCGGGAGCGAAGCCTCCTGCTGGCCGCTGGCGCTCAGCGAGACGTTCCGCGTCGCTTCGATCACGGCGGTCGACGCGATCTCGATCGTCGACGAGATCGTGCTGCCGACATAGGAGCCGTTCAGCCCGAACATCGCGCCGCCGACCGTCTGGGCCGCCAGCGCGACGAGTGTCCCCGCATTCGGGTCGATGAAGGAGGACACGGCGCGGGCATCGGCCGTCATCACGACGTCGCGGCCGGTGATCGTGCCCGAGACCTTGATGCCGGCCTCGGCGGTGGCGGCCCCGGAGAGCAGGGTCTGCGACTGGCTGGCGGTGAGCGTCACATTGCCGGCCGAGAAGGCGCTGCCGGCGCTGACACCCGCGAGCAACTGACCCGCGACCTCGATCTTCGGCGCTTCGAGGGTGATGTTGCCGGAGTTGCCGAGCGATGCATTGGTCGCGGAAAGGGCCCCCGCCTGGCGGTTGAAGTTGCGCGTATCGATGAGGCCGTCGCCCCGGATGGTGATGCTGTTCGTGGCCAGCAGCGACACATCCGTGCCGTTGGTGATCATGTTGGCGCTGCCGCCGGTTCCGATCACGATGTCGGTGGGGTCGATGAAGAGCAGGCCGGCCTTGCCGTTGCGGGCGGAGAGATCGACATCGACCGCGCCCAGCGTCACCGTGTTCTTCGCGCTGAGCTCGAGGAAACCACCGTCGCCGCTGGTGCCGGCCGTGCCGCGGAAGACGGCCCCGTCGGCGACGTCGAGATCGGTGCCGGCGAAGACGATGGCCGAGCCGGCCTTGCCGGCGACGCCGCGCGCGGCGCTGACGTCGACGACCGCGCCGCGGGCGATCGCGATGGCGGCGTCCGACGTGATCGAGACCTTGCCGCCTTCGGCCGTATTGACCGCGGCGGAGCCGGCGCTGAGACGAGGCGAGGGGGCGGCGCCGGTGGCCGTGATCTTCGCCGTGGCGGCGATCGTCGTGCCCTTGCCCGAGCGGATCGCGATGCTGCCGGCGGCGCGGCGGCCCGTCGCGTTGGCGCTGAGGCGGCCGGACACGCTGACCGTGCCGGCGGCCACGATCTCGATCCCGCCGCCCTTGCGCGCGACCATCGCCGCGCCCTGACGCAGGCCCTTGGTGTTGACGCTCTCGGCGAAGGCGGTGCGGTGGCGGCGGCGCCGTTCGCCGAGGTCCTCAGCGGTGGCATTGGAGGTGATCTGGCCGGCGATGCTGACGGAATGGCCGTGCAGCGTGACGCCACGCTTCGCGTTGATCCGGCCGTCGATCGTGATGCGCCCATCGGGCGAAATCGGCACGTCGTTGGCACGCAGCCGCGCGGCCAGCGCCTCGTCGACGACGCCGTTCGGGCTGATGACCCGATCAAGGAACTCGCGGGTCGGCGTGTTGACGGTCAGCCGGCCGGTGTTGATCACGCCGCTCGGCCCGACCGTGAAGCCGGCCGAATCCGAGAAGTAGATGTGCCCGCCGATCTGGCCGTTCTTGTAGGAGTTGAGGATGCCGTTGACGACGACCGGGCCGTCGCGAACGATGTTCACCAGCGCCCCGGTGTTCTGGGGCAGGTGCATGTTCACCGTGGTGCCGGCCGCCTGCTCGAAGCGCGAGAAGGAGTTGTAGCCGGCGCCGGCCGCGATCGTCTGGGTCGTGATCGTGGTGGTCGTGCCGCTGACTGAGACGTTGGTCTGGGTGCGTCCGTCGGGCGTGATGATGTTCTGCGCGAAGGCGGGCGCGTTCCACAAGGCGAGCGCCATCGCCTGGCCGACGAGGCAGCGCTGCCGCCAGGCCGCCAGCACCGGCCCGCGGGGTCGCGCGCGCAGGGCCGGCGGGACGAACCCCGGCTGAGCGCCCCGGGGCTTCGCGAGCGTCTTCGTCCGGCGGCGCGCCATCGTCAGAGCTTCTCGCGCGCCAGCGCATCGAGCGCGGGATCGAGCCCGCGTGTCGAGAGCGGCAGGACGAGGTCGCGGCCGGCGGCATCCCGGAAGACGATCCGACCCGCCTCATTGGCCTTGCGCCAGAGCTTCGCCGCCTCATCGGGCAGGACGGCGTCGGCGAAGCAGCCCGTCGGCAGGCAGCGCCGCCAGGGCAGATCGAGCGGCTGGGCCTCCTTCTCGCCGAACGCGATCTGGACGCTGCTCGGGAAGCTGACGCTGACCGGCATCACGGCCGTGACGCGCAGCGGGTCGCCGGCGGAGAGCCGGCCGATCGCGATCTGCGCCAGCGGAGCCTGTTGCCCCTGAGCCTGCAGCACCTGCGCCACCTCGCAGACGCGCTGGGCGCGGGAGCCCTCGATGCGCTGGCAGCGCAGCGTCCAGTCGCCGAAGCTCGCCGTGGTGACGCTGGGCTCTGAGGGGACCGCAGCCGGCGCGGCACCGTTCGGCGCGGCGGGAGACGGCGCAGCCGGGCCCGCTGGCCGGGACGCGGGGGCTTGCGCGAGCGCCTGCGCCGCCGAAGCGAGGGCGAAAGACGCCGCCAAACCTGCCACCCGCCATGCGGTCGATCGTCCAGCCATACCACCCACCCCCTCGATCGCGACGCGATCCCGTGCCGACACCGGTGGGCCTCTGGTCCGCCCCGACCTTCCTGGCGCCGTTTCGGCGGAAAGAAGCGGGCAAGCGACGTTTTGAAGCCGTTTCGGATCGTTCGAGCGGAAGAAGCTTTCTCAGAGGCGACAGAGCTGTGCAATGCACCGGTCAAAAATGGTCAGCAAATGGTTTACATGCCTGACCTAACGTCATGATTTGCGAGGAACGTGCTCGCCGCGTGGTCGCCCAACAGCCCGACGAGCGGCGCAGCGACGGCGCCGCCCGTGAAGATCGCGGCCGTGAAAACGGCGATGTCGGGCGGGTCAGTTGGGCTCTGGAAGACGGCCGCCAGAGCATTGCCGAGCGCGACCTCGGCCATATCGGCGAAGAGCCCGAGCGTCAGCACCGCGAAGAGGGTCAGCCGAACCTTGCAGGCGGGCAGGGCGTCGAGACGCGCGCCGATCGCGAGGCTCGCCTCCGCGGCCGAGCGCTGTCCCGTCGCGGCTACCAGGCCGGGCGCACGCCCTCGAATTGGGCGGGGGGCGCCGGCATGGCGCGAAGGCCGGAGCCGACGCCCGCTCCGGCAGTGGCCGCATCGAAGGCGGCCGCGATGATCACGAGCTTGGTGGCCTGGACCCGCGCGTAATCCTCGCGGAAGGCGCGCGACAGCCAGAGTGGCGAGCGGCCCGGAACACCGGTCCAGCCGATGGCGCCGAGCGCGATGGCGCCGGCGAGCGTGCGGCCGGCATGGGTGCGCGAGATGTTGAAGGGCTTGGCCAGCGCGGAGACGGAGGTCACGTCGGTGACGGCGCGCTCCTCGAGGTCGGCGGTGGGGTCGGAGCCGGCGATCAGCCGGTCCATCAGGCTGCCGCCCTCGTCGACCGAGGCGAAGACCGCATAGGTCGATGGCGGGTTGCGGATCAGCGGCGAGGCCAGCAGCGCATCGGCCACCACCGGTTCGACGGCGGCGAGCAGCGTGATGCCGCCGGATTGCATGATGGCGGCGCGGCTGCCGCCGTCGAGGCCGTCGATCACAGCCAGATGCAGCCGATACCACTCACACATGCCCCACAGCGTCTCGGGGGCCGGTTCGGCGATGCTCGCGCGCCCCCGGTCCGGGCCGCAGACGCGGATGAGCCCGTAATAAAGCGCTTCGGCGAAGAAGGCGGCGGCGGTGTTGCGGCTCGACAGGCCATGCGCGAGAGCGTTCTCGACGAAGTCGCGCTGGGTCATGCCCGGTTTGCCGCCGAGCATGCCACGGAAATAGGAGGCCAGGGCGGCGTGCGAGATCAGGCAGCGCTGCTGCGACGCGAACTGCGTGACGAGCCGCGGCACGACCTGCTGCGCGCCCAGGAAACCGCCTGCAAGGGCCCTGACGAGCCCGGCGAAGCGCGGATGGGCCAGATAGCCCTCGACCTCGAGTGAACCCCCGTCCATCCGTCCCCCCCGGAACGTCAAACATCACCGCGGGGTCTCGTTGATCACATGGCACAGATCACGGCAATATGTGAATTTCAGCTATGGTTCACGTCGGCGTGAACCGTGCCGTGCAGGATCGCCCGCACCATGGCGGTGTAGCGCTGGTGCAGGCCCTGCGGATCGACCGGCGGCAGGCTCTGATTGGTGCCCCGGGCGCCGTCGGCGAGAAGCTGGGCGAGATCGCGAGGCGTGACGCCGTCGTGAAGCCGCAGAAGGCCAAGGGCCGTCATTTCGCCGATCAAGCCGGCCAGCTCGCCATGGAAGCTCTCGGCCGAGACGATCATCAGGTCGCGGCAGCGACGGAAGGCCTGATCGTTGATCTCGACCGCATGGGGCGATGTCGCCAGACGTCGCCGGTTGTGGCCGTAGCGAGTGTCCAGCGTGACCGCGAAGACGTCCACAGGGTCCTGCGCTGCGTCGAGGGCGGCCCGGCCCGCCGCCATCCCGGCCTCGACGGCGGCGCTGTTGACGCTCTCGATGAGGAAGCGGAACGCCTCCTCCTTGCTGCTGAAATGGTTGTAGAGCGTGCGGCGTGTCAGACCTATGGCATCGGCGAGCGCGGTCATCGTCAGCCCCTCGTAGCCATGGCCTAGAAAGGCCTGTTCGAGCCGCGTCACGAGGTCCGTGCGGGTCACCATTGAAACATCCAGATGCGGTCTGTGAAATGCGCCCCGGCAAGCCGTAGCGTGTCGGCCGCCGAGGGCGCAACCACAAGGGTGCTTCGTCGCCCTGCGGTGCCCGCGGCCGTCAGCCGCGGGTCAGCAGCAGAACGGCGGCATCGTACTCGGCGCGTCGCAGGGCGCGACGCTCGGCCGCTTCCTCATCCTGCCCCCAGATCCCGATCTGGTAGTCCTCGTCGCAATGGGCCGCTTCCCAGACCGCGTCGGCGTCGCGCAGGCCGAAATGCAGGGCCAGCATCAGCAGGGCCGAGCCGGTGAGGGTCATCACGCTGTGGGCGCCGGCGAGTGCGACAGGGGCGGGAATGGTCGCGACGGCGTCTTCGACCGCCTTAAGCGCCGGGGCCGGCTGCGGTGCGAAGACGATGCCTTCTGCGAGGATGAAACGGGCGCCGAGCCGCTGCTCGACATCGCGGCGGATCGGCTCCCAGACCTCGTTCTGGCGGGCGACCAGCGCCTCGGGCTCGCCGGCGCGATAGCAGATCGCGTCGCTGCCGGCATAGCGCACCATCTCGGCTCGCACGGCGTCCTGCTGGTCGGCGACGCCGTCCAGCGCCGAATTGACCAGCCGCGTCAGAGGCATCCGGCCCGGGTCGACGACCTGTTCCTGGGCCTGCCACTCGGCGGCGAGCGCCTCGGCCACGTCGCGCGAGGCGATGGCGAGCGGGTTGCGGGCCGGGGTGCGCGCGGTGCGGCCGTCGAGCGCGACATGGAACAACCCGTCGCGCTCGATGGCGGCTGCGCTCTCGTAGAAGCGCTTCGGCAGGGCGTTGCGCATCGCCTTCTGGGCGGCGGCGACGGGATCGGGCTGGCGCTGGCCGGCGGCGCCGAAGCGGGCGAGGAAATCATCGGTCGACATGGCCGCGCCTCTAGCATGGCGCCGGAGCGCGGTCAGCCTCGGAAACGGTCGCGCCAGGCCGGCAGCGCGCCTGCGAAAGGCAGGGCGGTGGCGGCATGGACGCCGCGCGCCACGGCCCGCGCCAGCACGTCGGCGGCCGTGGCGCAGAGCTCCGTCAGCGCGAAGGCGTCCGAGGGCGCGCCGCTATGGCCGGTCGCGGCGGCGAAGACGACGTCGCCGTCGAGCGCGCCATGGGAGGGCCGCAGCGCCCGCGCCAGCCCGTCATGGGCGGCGAGCGCGAGGCGCTTGCACTGCGCCTTGGTGAGCACGGCGTCGGTCGCGACGAGAGCGATCGTGGTGTTCTGGCCGGCCCCGCCCTTGAAGCGAAGCCCGAGATCCTCCGGCCGGATGCCGGCCGGCCAGCCCAGCCCGCCGAACTCGCCCTCGCGCTCGTAAGGCGCCGCCCAGAAATGCGGGCCGTCGCCGATCGTCGCCGTGCCGACCGCATTGACCGCGACGAGCGCGCCGACGATCTGGCCCGTGGCGGCGCGGGCGCTGGCCGAGCCGAGCCCGCCCTTGAGATTGGCGGTGGTGGCACCAAAGCCGGCGCCGGCCGTGCCGAGCGCGAAATCGGCGCCGGCGTTGGCTGCGGCTTCTGCGCCCAGCCGGCGATAGGGCGCTTCCTCACCGCCCTTGGCCCAGGGCTTGGCGCCGCCAGTGAGCAGGTCGAACAGGATCGCCTGCGGGACGATCGGCACGCGCAGCGGCCCGATCGCGAAGCCGCGGCCCTGGCCCGCCAGATGCGCCATAACCCCGTCGGCCGCCGCCAGACCCCAGGCCGAGCCGCCGGAGAGCACGATCGCATCGACATGCTCGACCGTCATCTCCGGCTCGAGCAGGGCGGTGTCGCGCACGCCGGGCGCCCCGCCGAGGATCGCGACCGAGGCGACCGTCGGGCGCTCGAACATTGCGACGGTGACGCCGGTCGCGGCGTCAGCGTCATGCGCCTGACCGACGAGGAGGCCGCGGACATCGGTGATCAGGTTGCGCATGGGCGGCTCGGAGCAGGGCGGGGCGAAGCATGTGCGGCCGGGGGAACGGCGGGAGGGCGCGCGGCGTTACATTACGATCTCTTCATGCTTGCGCCACCGCAAGGACATCGCGGAGGGCGCAGCTTAGGCCCATCGCGACCCGGCTTCGAGACCCGCTGAGCGAATACCCTTTCGTCGACCTCTGGGAGAATCCTGATGAAACCCTTCGCCCTGATCGCAGCTTCCTCCATCGCGGCCTTGGCAGCGGGCTTCGCCGTCGCGCAGCCGGCTCCGATCCCGCCGGCCGGCGGCGAGCGCGACGGGCCGCGCCAGGAGCGCAGCGAGCGCCCCGATCGTGCCGACCGCTATGAGAGCCGCGAGGAGCGCCGCGCCGAGTGGCGCGAGCAGCGCGCGGAACGCATGCAGGCGCGGCTCAACGAGCGTCTCGCCAAGCTGCGGACGGATATGCGGCTCAAGCCCGAGCAGGTGCCGCTGTTCGAGACGGTCGAGGGCGTCATCAAGAAGCGCGCCGAGGAGCGCCGCTCCGGCTGGTCGGCGATGCGCGAGCAGCGCGAGACCTTCCGCCATGCCGACATCATGGAGCGGCTCGACATGATGTCCGGCCGCGCCAGCGAGCGCGCCGCGCGCTCCAAGGAACTGGCGGACGCCGTGCGCCCGCTCTGGGTGACTCTCAGCGACGAGCAGAAGACGGTGGCGCGCCGTGCGCTCCGCGAGGCCATGGCCGAGGGCCGCGGCCGGATGCGGGCGATGCACGAGCGCATGCATGGCGGCATGGACGACCGGATGGAGGGCCATCGCGGCGGCCGCGGTTATCATGACGGCGAGCGCGGGCCGCGCTGGCGCGAGGAGCGCGGCGACTATGGCGACCGCCGCGGCTGATCCCGCCCGCGAAGCAGAGAACCGGGGCGGCTCGCGACAGCCGCCCCTTTTTCATGGGCCGGCGCGGGGCTCAGGTGCCGACCGAATCGGTGACGCATTTCTTGGTGAAGCTCGTCTTGGCGGCGCCGGCGAGCTTCTTGTCGGCGGCCTGCTTGTCGCAGGCGGCGGTGGCGTCCTTCTCGCATTTGGTCAGGAAGCTGGTCTTGGCGGCGCCGGCCAGCTTCTTGTCGCTGGCCTGGACGGCGCAGCTCTGCGCCTGGGCGAAGCTGGTCATGCAGGTGAGGGCGAGGGCAGCCAGGAGGGTCTTGGTCATCGTCGCTGATTCCCGTTTGTGGGACGCCTAGGGTTACCCCTGCGGCAGACGGCCGCAAGCGGCTTTTCCATGGCTGCCGCCGCAAATCCGCCTCAACCCCTAACGCGCTGGGAACAAAGCCAAAACGGCGATTTACCCTATCCGTTCAACTTCGATTCACGTGTTTCCGTTTACGTTTTGGCAGCAATACCGAAACAAGGGTTGGGCCATGAAGACACCATGGTTGATCTGGGGAATGCGGGGCTTCATCGGCCTCGTCTTCGTCGCGAGCCTCTTCGGCCCCTATGCGCTGTCGATCCTGATCGGCTGCCTGGGGCTCGGCTGCTACTGGTTCCGCGACGAGGTCGGCTCGCATCTGTGAGGCGATGGTCGCGCCCGGCGGCCTGTCGCCTCAGCCGCGGGTGATGACGGGCACGCCGATCAGCAGCGGGTGGAGCCAGAGCGCGAAGACGACATAGAGCGCGAGCCCCGCGACGATCGCGATGACGTCGCGGCGGCCGAAGGCGACATTCGTCATCGCGGCGGCGCGGGCGATCTCCTCCGGACGGCGCTTGACCGAGATGCGCGCCATCACCGCCCAGGCGAGGAAGCCGCCGAACAGCAGCAGGCTGCCGAGATCGCCATTGGCGAGGAGATGGGCGGTGGCCCAGATCTTCACCGCCAGCAGCATCGGGTGCTTGACGCGCGCCAGCAGCCAGGAGGGCCGCCGGCCGACGGCGAGCAGGATGAAGATCGGCAGGTTGAGCAAGAGCGCCAGATGCCGCGTCCAGACCGGCGGCTCCCAGACGACCGTGTAGCCGGCCGCGCGCTGCAGCCCGTAGCCATAGATCAGCAGCCCGAAGCCCAGGATCGAGACGGCCGAATACAGCCCCCGGTAGCCGCCCGCGCCGAACCGCTCGATCAGCCGCGCGCGCCTATCGCGCTTCATCGTGACGGCATGCATGCCGAGGAACAGGACGAGGCCGAGAATCAGGACGAGCATGCGGGAAACGCCTCAGATTGGAGCGGTTCCAACCATGGACTGGCGGGGTGGGGGCTGCAACTGGGT
>NZ_LSKN01000190.1:0-287 GCF_001557075.1 Methylobacterium sp. CCH7-A2 | reverse complement strand
CCCGACTTCTCGTCGAAATCATGCACCGGGTCGATGATCGCGCAGCAATGCGTCGCCGGATCCCAGACGACATACTGAATGCTGCCGGTGCGGGCATCATGGAAGCCCTTCACGCGCGGCGTCCGCGTGCGGTCCCGGTCGATCCAGGCTTTCGCCGCGGACAGGTCGAGGCCCAGCCCCGCGCCGAACGGGACCATGTCCTCGGCGAACATCCGCCCGTCCAGCACCTCGCCGAGGACATGCAGGATCGCGACGCGCGTGCCGGAGCGGCAATGCGCATAGACGGG
>NZ_LSKN01000189.1:0-16788 GCF_001557075.1 Methylobacterium sp. CCH7-A2 | reverse complement strand
CGAGCGGCACTGCCCCCCACCCCGGCCCTCCCCACCGCAAGCGGGGGGAGGGAGGCGCCCATGCTCGCGCTGATCGGCCGCCGCGTTCTGATCGCGATACCGACGCTGTTCCTGGTGTCGCTGTTCGTGTTCGCCCTGCAGCGTGCGCTGCCGGGCGATCCGTTCCTCGTGATTGCGGGCGAGGAGCGCGATCCGGAGGTGATCGCACGCTTGCGCGCGATCTACCGCATGGACGATCCCGTCGTGGTGCAGTTCTTCGCCTGGCTCGGCCAGGTGATGCAGGGCGATTTCGGCCGGTCGCTGCGCACCGGCGAGCCCGTGCTCGGGCTGATCCTGCAGAAGCTGCCGGTGACGCTGCAGCTCGCCATCGCCTCGATCCTCGTCGCCATCGCCATCGGCATTCCCGCCGGCGTGCTGGCGGCGCGGCGCAAGGACACGGTGGTGGACTACTCGACCAGCGCGCTCGCGCTGTCGGGCTTGTCGATCCCGAATTTCTGGCTGGGCATCATGCTGATCCTGGTCGTGTCGGTCGAGCTGCAGTGGCTGCCGGCCTCCGGCTATGAACCGTTCTTCAAGAGTCCCTGGGGGGCCATCGAGCGCCTGATCATGCCGGCCTTCGTGCTCGGCTCCGGCCTCGCAGCCTTCCTGATGCGCCACACCCGCTCGGCCATGCTCGAGGTGCTGCGCTCCGACTATGTCCGCACCGCCCGCGCAAAGGGGCTGGACGAGGACGCGGTCGTCCACCGTCACGCGCTGCGCAATGCGCTGGTGCCGATCATCACGCTGACGACGATCCTGTTCGGTGAATTGCTGGCCGGCGCGGTGCTGACCGAACAGGTCTTCACCATCCCCGGCTTCGGCAAGCTCATCATCGATGCGGTGTTCAACCGCGACTATGGCGTCGTACAGGGCGTGGTGCTGTGCACGGCAATCGGCTTCATCCTGATGAACCTCTTGGCGGACGTGCTCTACATCCTGGTCAACCCGCGGCTGAGGGCGCAGTGATGACGACCGCTGCCACCGGCACGCTCGCCACGCCTCCCGAACTCGCCTTGCGCCCACGGCCCGGCGTGCTGGCGCGGCTCGCCCGCAACCGCTCGGCGCTGATCGGCGGGGCGATCGTGCTCGTCTTCGTGCTGATGGCCGTGCTGGCGCCGCTGCTGCCGCTGGCCGATCCGCTGAAATCGAACTTCCTCGCCATCCGCAAGCCGCCCTCCGAACTCTACTGGTTCGGGACAGACGAACTCGGACGCGACCAGGTCGCGCGGCTGTTCTTCGGCGCGCAGGCCTCGCTGCTCGCGGGCATCGTCTCGGTCGTGATCGCGCTCGCCATCGGCATCCCCTTCGGGCTGCTGGCCGGCTGGTATGGCGGCTGGATCGACGCCGCGATCTCGCGCGTCACCGAGGCGATGCTGGCCTGCCCCTTCCTGATCCTGGCGATCGCCTTCGCCGCCGTGCTCGGCCCCTCGCTGACCAATGCGATGATCGCGATCGGCCTCTCGGCCGTGCCGGTCTTCGTGCGGCTGGTGCGGGCGCAGGTGCTGAGCGTCAAGGCGGAGGACTTCGTCGAGGGCGCGAGGGCGGTCGGTGCCCGCGACCTGCGCATCGTGCTGCGCCACATCCTGCCAAACATCCTCTCGCCGATCGTGGTGCAGTCGACGCTGTTCATGGCGCAGGCGATCATCCTCGAGGCGGCGCTCTCCTTCCTCGGGCTCGGCCAGCAGCCCCCTGCCCCGTCCTGGGGCCAGATGCTGAACGTCGCCAAGAACTTCATGGAGCAGGCGCCTTGGATGTCGGTGGCGCCGGGCGTCTGCATCTTCCTCGCCGTGCTCGGCTTCAACCTGCTCGGCGACGGCCTGCGCGACGTGCTCGACCCGAAGGAGGGATGAGTTGCTTGCACCGCGCGCCCCTCATACCCGGCACGGCGCAGCCGGGCTCGCCATTTCGCCCTAAGCTCCCGCCCGCCCGTTTCGCACCGATTTCGCCTGCACTGGATCCCCCGCATGTTCACGACCCGGCCTGAAATCCTCGGCACCTTCGGTGTCTGCACCTCGACGCATTGGCTCGCGACGGCGACCGGCATGGCGATGCTGGAGAAGGGCGGCAACGCCTTCGACGCCTGCGCGGCGGCCGCCTTCGTGCTGCAAGTCGTCGAGCCGCATCTGGTCGGCCCCGCCGGCGAGATGCCGGCGGTGTTCTATTCGGCCAAGACGAAGAAGGTCGAGGTGATCTGCGGCCAGGGCACGGCGCCGGAGGCCGCGACCATCGAAGCCTTCAAGGCGCTGGGGCTCGATCTCGTGCCGGGTTCGGGCCTGCTCGCCGCCGTCGTGCCCGGCGCCTTCGGCGGCTGGATGACGCTGCTGCGCGACCATGGCCTGCTGCCGCTGCGCGAGGTGCTGGAGCCCGCGATCAGCTATTTCGAGAACGGCCATCCGATGCTGCCGCGCGTCTCGGACACCATCGCCGGGCTGACCGACCTGTTCACGAACGAGTGGCCGACCTCGGGCGAGGTCTATCTGCCCGGCGGGCAGGTGCCGCAGGCCAAGGCTCTGTTCCGCAACACCGCCGCGGCCGAGACCTATAAGCGTATCCTGAGCGAGGCGGAGGCTGCGGGCGGCAGCCGCGAGAAGCAGATCCAGGCGGCCTATGACGCCTGGTACAAGGGCTTCGTCGCCGAGGCGATCGACTCCTTCTGCCGGACGACGGAGGCGATCGATTCCTCCGGACGCCGCCACAAGGGTCTGCTCACCGCCGACGACATGGCGCGCTGGCAGCCGACCTACGAAGCGCCTGCCAGCGTGACCTATCACGGCTGGGAGGTCTTCAAGATCGGCCCCTGGGGCCAGGGTCCCGTCTTCCTGCAGACGCTGAAGATCCTCGAGGGCATCGACATCGCCGGGATGGGCCCCGACAGCGCCGCCTTCATCCACCATGTCGCCGAGGCGATGAAACTCGCCTTCGCCGACCGCGAGGCCTATTACGGCGACCCCGATTTCGTGAAGGTGCCGCTGGCGACGCTGCTCTCGGAGGACTATGCCCGCGGCCGCCGCAACCTGATCACGGACACGGCCTCGCAGGAGTTGCGGCCGGGCATGATCCCCGGCTTCGAGGCGCAGGTCGCGCAGGCGCTGGCCGGCGTGCGCTATGCCGGACAGGCCGGCAAGAGCGACGCGACCGTCGGCGAACCCACGACGGCGGCGATGGTGGCGGCCGGGCGGCGCGGCGACACGGTCCATATCGACGTCATCGACAAATGGGGCAACATGATCGCCGCCACCCCTTCGGGCGGCTGGTTCCAGTCCTCGCCGGTGATCCCGGCGCTCGGCTTCCCGCTCAACGCACGCGCCCAGGCCTTCTTCCTCGACGAGGGGCTGCCCTCGGCGCTGGCGCCGTTCAAGCGGCCGCGCACGACGCTGACGCCGTCGCTCGCCTTCGAGAATGGCGAGCCGCGCCTCGTCTTCGGCACGCCGGGCGGCGACCAGCAGGAGCAGTGGCAGCTCGGCCTGTTCCTGCGCCGCGTGCATCACGGCCTCAATCTGCAGGAGGCGATCGACCTGCCGCTGTTCCACACCCAGCACTTCCCCTCGACCTTCTATCCGCGCGAGGCCAAGCTCGGCCATCTGGCTGTGGAGGAGAGCATCGGCGAAAGCGTGCTGGCTGATCTCACCCGCCGCGGCCACAAGCTGGAGCGGGCGCCGGCCTGGACGATCGGCCGCCTCACCGCTGCCGAAAAGAGCACCGACGGTCTCTTGCGCGCGGCCGCGACGCCGCGTCTGATGCAGGCCTACGCGGCCGGCCGGTGAGGAAACCCGCATGACCTGGTCCATCGTCGCCCGCGACGCCGCCACCGGTGCCTATGGCGTCGCCGTCTCGACCTGCGCCTTTGCGGTCGGCTCGCGCGTGCCCTATGGCGGCGGCCGCATCGGCGCCATCGCGACGCAGGCCTTCGTCAACCCGCTCTACGGTGTCGACGGGATGCGCCTGCTCCAGGAGGGGCGCTCGGCGGTCGAGATCATCGCGACGCTGACCGCGGCCGATGAGGGCCGCGCCCATCGCCAGCTGCATGTCATCGACCGCGAGGGCAAGATCGCCGCCTTCACCGGCGCCTCCTGCATCGACTGGTGTGGCGCCGTCGACGGGCCGCAGGTCTCCGTCGCCGGCAACATGCTGAGCGGGCCGGAGGTGATCCAGCAGACGCTGAAGGCTTACATCGCCGCCTCGGCGCTCGACTTCGACGAGCGGCTGCTGGTTGCGCTCGAAGCTGGCGAGAAGGCGGGCGGCGACAAGCGCGGCCGGCAATCGGCGGCGATCCGGATCTGGTCGGGCGAGCCGGTGCCGAGCTTCGACATCCGCATCGACGACCATGTCGATCCGCTGGCCGAGCTGCGCCGGCTCTGGCGCGTCGCGCATCAGCGCTACGTCCCCTTCCAGCAGGCGTCGCCCTCGCGCTCGCGCCCGGCCGGCGTGACCGACCGCAACGAGCTCGACCGCCTGTGCAACGAGTACGCGGCCGCCTGGAACGCGCGCCATCCCGAATAGCTGTTCCGGAAGGAACTTCTGTCCGGCTGGGTAAAGCGCTAAGCTTCCCCAACGTCCGCATGGTCGGACGAAAGCGAGGACGCCGCCATGGCCAGCGACAGCGACGCTCTGGAACGCCGGATCGCGAAACTGGAAAGCCATATCGCGGCCCTGACGGCGATGATCTCGGCCACGCCCGGCGGCGCGCTGGCGATCAGCGCGCCGGGAGGCATCAGCGTCACTGCCGGTGGAGCGATCTCGATGACGGCCGGGAGCGCCTTCGCTCTGACGGCCGGGAGCATGATCGGCGTCAGTGCCGGAACGCGGATCAGACTGGCCGGCGGTCAGGAGGTCGCCATCGACAGCCGGCAGTGCCATGTCGAGGCCACGGTCGATCTGAGCCTGTCCAGCACGCAGTCGATGTCGATCGAGACCGGTAAGAAGCTCACCGTGACAGCCGCCGACGAAGTGGCGGTGAAGAGCGGCAGCGCCCAGATCGAACTCAAGAAGGACGGGTCGGTCACGACGCGAGGGCGCGACATCACGACCACCGCCTCGGGCCGCGTCACCGTGAAGTCGAGCGCCGACACGGTGATCAAGGGCAGCAAGATCATCCAGAACTGAACGCGGGACAGGTCGGAGAGGCCAGAGCCTCCCCGGCCCGGCCGTTCAGACCAGCTTGCCCCGAGCCGCGACCGGCAGGTCGCCGATCAGGCGGTCGCCGCGCACGGTCACCAGCCGGTCGACCATGTTGACGACGACGCAGACATGGTTCGGCACCACGCGGACGATCTCGCCCACGCCCGGCCGGTCATTGCTGGCCGAGAGATCGAGAAAGCCGTGTTCCTCCGCGAATTTCGCGATGCGCGCCGCCGGATATTCGAGAATGTGGCCATGGCCGTCGAGCCCGCCGGAATCGCTCGTCAGCGTCTTGGAGCCGGAATCGAGGATGCCGCGCTCGGGGCCGGCCCGGCTGACCACCGTGGCGTAGACGGTCAGCGCGCAATCCGCCAGACTCGCCACCCCGGCCGCGACCTGCATGCGATCGTTGAAGATCGAGGTGCCGGCACGGTGCTCGGTCGCGCCCTTGAGCTCGCCGATATGGGGAATGTTGGGCGAGCCTCCGGTGGAGACGATCGACGCCTCCAGACCCGCCTCGCGCAGGCCGGCATTGGCGGTGTCGAGGAACACTTGTGTACGCGCCCAGCCATCCTCCGGCGGATACATCAGGAAGCCGGCGAAGCGCAGCCCCTTCGAGCCCGCGATCAGCTTCGCCAGTTCGACCGCCTCGCCGGGGGTCTCGACGCCGGCGCGCTGGCGGCCGGTGTCGCATTCGACCACGACCTCGAGGTCGCGCCCAGCGATCTCCGCCGCCTGGGGCAGGCCGGCGATGGTGACGGGGTTGTCGGCGGCGACGATCATCCGCACCCGGCGCTGGAGATGGCCGAGCCGGCCGAGTTTCTGCTCGCCGAGGATGTTGTAGCTGATCAGGATATCGTCGATGCCGCCATCGGCCATCACCTCGGCCTCGCCGAGCTTCTGGCAGGTGATGCCGCGCGCCCCGGCCTCGATCTGGAGGCGGGCGAGTTCGGGCGACTTATGCGTCTTGATATGCGGGCGGTTGGCGACGCCCTTGGCATCGCAGACGGCCTGAAGGCGCGCGATGTTGGCCTCGACCTTGTCGAGATCGATCACCACGGCCGGCGTGCCGTAGATGCGGGCGATCTCGTCCTTCAGCGTCTCGTGACGCAGCCTGTCCTCGGCGAGAGCGCTCACGGCAGCACCCGGATGATCGCTTCGATCTCGACCGGCATGTTGCCGGGCAGCGAGCCCATGCCGACGGCCGAGCGCGCATGGCGCCCGTTCTCGCCGAGTACGGCCACGAGCAGGTCCGAGCAGCCATTGATGACCTTGGGCTGGTCGCCATATTCCGGAACGGCGTTGACCATGCCGAGCAGCTTGATGACCTCGACCTTGTCGAGCGAGCCGGCCGCCTCCTTCATTGCCGCGAGCAGGCCGAGCCCGGTGTTCCTGGCGAAGTCATAGGCCTGCTCGGTCGTGAACTCCCCGCCGACCTTGCCGTTGGGGATCGAGCCGTCGGGGTTGCGCGGGCCCTGCCCCGAGAGAAAGACAAGATCGCCGGCCTTCCTGAAGCGCACGTAGTTAGCCATCGGCGCCACCATCGCGGGCAGTTCCAGGCCCAGATCCTTCAGTTTCTGCTCGGCGCTCATGGTGTCGTTCGTCCCTCTGCGGTCGTTTCATGTTCTGGTCGGAGCGCACGCTCCATATAGCGGGCGGCATCGTCATAGCTGGCGAGCTTCTCCGCAAGGGCAGGCGCATGCACCTCGCGAAAGCCCTGCCGCCGCCAGAAGCCGGACGAGCCGTCGATGGCAACGAGTGCGAGGCAGGAGAGGCCGGCGTCGGCCGCGATCTCCGCCAGCCTCGCGGCGGCGATGCCCCCTGCCCCGCTGCCGCGGGCCTGCGGCAGGAGCGCGAGATCGTGGATGTAGAAGCAGCCGGCCTGCGACGGCAGCGCGCCGAGCAGGCTGTTCAGGGCCGGCGGGGCGGCGCGGCGCCAAGGATGGGCAACGACATAGCCGATCGGGCCGACCGGCCCGTCGAGCACGAGGCAGCCCAGCGGAAAGAGCCGCAGCCGCTCGGCGAAAACGGCCTCGTCTTCCGGGTAGCCGGGATGCACCACGGCCGCGACCGCCAGCACGGCCGGCAGGTCGGTCGCGGTCATCGGGCGCCAGAGAGTATCGGACATGCGAGTCGGTCAGCGATGAGACACAAGCGTCATTCTCGGGCGGAGCGTAGCGCAGACCCGAGAATCTCAGGCAAGAGATGCTCGGGTCGAGCCCGAGCATGACGAGCCGTTCGCTTACGCCGCGACCTTCCTGAACTTGTTCGTCCGCTTCGGGTGCCACCAGGCGCCCTTGAGCACGACGCCCTCGGAGACGATCCTGCGGTCGCCGATCATGTGCTCGCCAGTGACGTCGGCATAGTCGAACTTGCCCTCCTTCACCGTCAGGATCGTCGCATCGCCGAGCGAGCCGACCTTGAGCGAGCCGTATTCGGGCCGCTTCAGCGCCATGGCGGCGTTGACGGTGGAGGCCGCAACGACATCGTTCAGGCTCATCCCCATCACCAGGAACTTCGACATGGTCGTGACCTGGTCATAGGCCGGGCCATCGATGCAGAGCTTGTGGACGTCCGAGGAGATCACGTCGGGCTGGAAGCCGTTGGCGAGCATGGCCCGCGTCGTCTTGAAGGAAAACGAGCCCTTGCCGTGGCCGATATCGAAGATGACGCCGCGCTTACGGGCGGCCGCGACCTCCGGCTTCACCGTGCCCTGCGCCGTGCAGGGCGCGTTCGGGAAGGGGCGGAAGGCATGGGTCAGCACGTCGCCCGGCCGCAGCATGTTGACCACCTCCTCGTAGGAGGGCGGCGGATGGTCGATATGGCACATCAGCGGCATGCCGACCTCGTTGGCGACCTGCAGCGCGACGTTGAGCGGGGCGGTGCCCTGGTCGCCCGAGGCGTGCAGACCGACGCGCACCTTGATGCCGACGATCAGGTCACGGTTCTTGTCGGCGACCTCGGCGCAGTCGATCGGATTCATCATCGCCATGTCGCGGCTCTCGCCGACCATGACGCGGTGGTCGAAGCCGTAGATGCCGGCGTGGCTGACATGGAGATAGGCGAGGATACGGGCCTGGCTGCGCTCGATGACGTGCTTGCGGAAGCCCGGCCAGTTGCCCGGCCCGGCCGAGCCGGTGTCGACCGAGGTGGTGACGCCCGAGGCCCGACAGAATTCGTCAGCGTCGATACCGAGCGACGTGCCGCCCCAGTAGACATGGGTGTGCAGGTCGATCAGCCCGGGCGTGACGATGTAGCCGGAGACGTCGCGGATTTCCTTGGCGCCCTTCAGGTCCTTGCCGAAGCCGGAGACCTTGCCGTCGGTGAAGGCGACGTCGCAGACGCCGTCATGCTTCTGCGAGGGGTCGATGACGCGACCGCCCTTGAGAATGAGATCATGGGTCATGGAGCTTCCTCGCCCGTTGCTTGGATTTCAGAACAGAATGTCGGTGTTGAGAGCGCCGCCGAGCGGCGAACGGTCATGACAGAGCATCGGGTCGAGCGCTCACGCCGGCTCGACCGCGCCCTTGCGCTCGACGATGAGGCCATAGGCCTGTGGCTCGCGATGCTTGGCGAAGTTGAAGGTCGAGGCCTTGTAGCTCTTGCCGAGATCCATGTCGCAGCGGGCGACGACCAGTTCGTCCCCTTCCGTCACCGCCTGCGCCACGACCTCCCCGGTAGGGGCGATGATGCAGGAGCCGCCGATCTGGTCGACGCCGGCTTCCACACCCGCCTTGGCGACGCCGACCACCCAGGTGGCGTTCTGATAGGCGCCGGCCTGCATGACGAGCTGGTTGTGGAAGTTGCCGAGCCGGTCGTGATCGGGGGCCGGTGGATTGTGCTTGGGGGTGTTGTAGCCCAGCAGGATCAGCTCGACATCCTGCAGCCCCATGGCGCGGTAGCTCTCGGGCCAGCGCCGGTCGTTGCAGATCATCATGCCGATGTTGGCGCCCATGCTGCGCCAGACCGGCCAGCCGAGATCGCCCGTCTCGAAGTAGCGCTTCTCGAGATTCTGGAACGGTGCTTCGGGGCGATGCTCCGGATGGCCCGGCAGATGGATCTTGCGGTACTTGCCGACGATGGCGCCGGATTTGTCGACCAGGATCGCCGTATTGAAGCGACGCTTGCGGCCAGCCTCGTAAGCGAGCTCGCAATAGCCGAGATGGAAACCGACGCCGAGGCGCTTGGCCTCCTCGAAGAGCGGCGCGGTCTCGTTGGAGGGCATCGCGCTCTCGAAATGGCTGTCGATCTCGTCCTCGTCCTCGATCCACCAATGCGGGAAGAAGGCGGTGAGTGCCGCCTCAGGATAGACGACCAGATCGGCGCCATGGCTCTTGGCCTGCCGCATCAGCTCGATCATTCGCGCGACGGCGGAGGCACGGCTCTCGTCGCGCTGGATCGGGCCGAGTTGCGCAGCGGCGATGGTGAGGAAGCGGCTCATCCCAAGGCCTCCAGGGTCCGTGCCGGAGCGGAGGCGGCGGCTTCGTGGTGGGAACGATCAGGCATCGGCTCACGCTCGGCAGTCAGGCGCCGCCGCTGCGGCTTGTTCTGGTCCCGGGCGCCAGACGCCCGGGCAAAGGATCGGGCCCGGGGCCCCTACTGCGCCCCTCAGAGCGCCTTGGCGAGACGCGGATCGAGCGAGTCGCGCAGGCCGTCGCCCAGCAGGTTGACCGCCAGCACGGTGATCGAGAGGAAGATCGCCGGGAACAGGATGATGTGCGGCTTGACCTGCCAGAGCGCGCGCCCCTCGGCCATGATGTTGCCCCAGGACGGCGTCGCAGGCGGGATGCCGGCGCCGATGAAGGAGAGGATCGCCTCGATGATCATGGCGCTGGCGCAGATATACGTCGCCTGCACGCTCATCGGCGCGAAGGTGTTGGGCAGGATGTGACGCAGGATGATGCGGGGCGTGCGGGCGCCATTGGCGATCGCCGCCTCGACATAGGGCTGCTCGCGCAGCGACAGCACGACGCCGCGCACGAGCCGCGCCACGCGCGGGATCTCGGCGATGGTGATGGCGATGATGACGTTCTGGATCGAGCCGCGGGTCAGCGCCATCAGGGCGATGGCGAGCAGGATCGGCGGGATCGACATCATGCCGTCGATGATCCGCATGACGATGCCGTCGGCCCAGCGCACGAAGCCTGCGAAAAGGCCGATCGCCAGTCCGATGACCGAGGACAGGATCGCGACGCTGAAGCCGACGACCAGCGAGACGCGGGCGCCGTAGACGACGCGGGAGTAGATGTCGCGGCCCAGCATGTCCGTGCCGAACCAGTAGAGTTCGGAAGGCACGCGGGTGCGCCGGGACGTCGCGATGGCGGTCGGGTCCACCGTCCACAGCAGCGGCGCGAAGAGGCCGATCAGCGCCATCAGAACGAGCAGCGATCCGCCGATGGCGACGGCCGGGTGGCGGCGCAGGTAGCGCCGGAAGCGGGCGAAGCGGCCGGGAACCGGGGCGACGCCGGGTTCGGGCGCAGCGGCCAGTGCGGCGGGCGCCGGGAGGGAGCTCGGCATCGTCAATAGCGTATCCTCGGATCGACGATCGTGTAGGTCAGGTCGATGATCAGGTTCACCAGCACATAGACCAGGCTGAACATCAGCACGACGCCCTGGATGACGGGGTAGTCACGCCGCAGGATGGCATCGACGGTGAGGCGTCCAAGACCCGGAATGGCGAAGACGCTCTCGGTGACGACGGCGCCACCGATCAGCAGCGCGATGCCGATGCCGATGATCGTGACGATCGGCACGGCGGCGTTCTTGAGCGCGTGCAGGAAGAGTACCTCGCGCTGACCGACGCCCTTGGCCTGGGCGGTGCGGACATAGTCCTGCTGCAGGACCTCCAGCATGGTGGCGCGGGTGATGCGCGCGATCAGGGCGATGTAGACCAGCCCGAGCGTCATCGCCGGCAGGACGAGGTTCTTGAACCAGGGCACGAAGCCTTCGGAAATCGGCGTGTAGCCCTGCACGGGCACCCAGTCGAGCTGCAGGGCGAAGACATAGGCCAGCAGATAGCCGACGACGAAGACCGGCACCGAGAAGCCGAATACCGCGAATGCCATGGCGCCGCGATCGATCCAGGTGCCGGCTTTCCAGGCCGCGATCACGCCCATCGGCACGGCGATCGTCACCGCGAAGATCAGCGTGAGGATCATCAGCGAGAGCGTCGGCTCGATACGCTGGGCAATGAGCTGCGTCACCGGCAGCGAGGTGAAGATCGAGGTGCCGAGGTCTCCCTGCAGCACCCGGAACGACCATTCGGCGAAGCGCACGAGATAGGGCCTGTCGAGGCCGAGGCTGGCGCGGATGCGCTCGACGTCGGCGGGCGAAGCCTGATCGCCGGCAATGACCGCCGCAGGATCACCCGGCGCCACATAAAGAAGAGAAAAGACGAACAGCGCCACGAAGGCCATCACCGGGATGGTCGTAATGATGCGTCTGACGATGAAGGCCAGCATTGCGGCTCACGCGTCCTTGTTTGGTTGCACGGGAGGTCGGTCGGCACGGCTGGCCCACCGCCAGGCCCCGAGGCGGAGCCGAAGCGGCGCACCGGCGCGCCGCTTCGTCACGAGGACGCCGAAGGGCGCCCCCGTCGATCAGGCCTTCGTGACGCCCCAGAGGACCGGAAACGGCCCGCTGGTCACGCCCGAGACGTTCTTCCGCCAGGCCTGGTAGCCGAGATAGAAGCCCGTGGGGCAATAGACGACGTTCTCGACCGCGGCCTTGTTCAGGCGGCCCATGGCGGCCTTCTCCTCCGCCATGTCCTTGGCGTTGAACCAGTTCGTCACCTCAGTTTCCACCGCGGGGACGTCCGGCCAGCCGAACCAGGCCTTGTCGCCATTGGCGCGCACGGCCGTATAGGAGGCCGGGTTCACGCAGTCGGCGCCAGCATGCCAAGTGTGGAACATGCTCCAGCCGCCCTGCCCCGGCGCCGTCTTCTGCGCGCGGCGGGCACCGACCGTACCCCAGTCGGTGGCGACGAAGTCGACCTTCATGCCGATGCTCTTCAGAAGCTCGGCCGTCACGTCGCCCATCGCCTTGGTCGCGGTCATATCCTGCGCGACCACGCAGATCACCGGCTCATCCTTGTAGCCGGCCTCGGCGAGCAGCTTCTTGGCCTCCGCGACGCTCTTCTTCTTCATCATCTCGCCGCCCTCCTCGGTGTAGAGGGGCGTGCCGGGGGTGAAGAAGCTCGCCATCGGCTTCCAGAGCTTGTCGTCGTCGCCGACGATCGAGCGCATGTAATCTTCCTGGTTCAGCGCCGTCATCACCGCCTGGCGCACCTTCACATTGTTGAAGGGCGGATGCAGGTGATTCATGCGGAACGCGCCGATATTGCCGAGCGGATCGCCGATATCGACGTTGATGTTGGCATTGCGCTTGAGAATCGGCACGAGATCCGCCAGCGGCGTCTCCCACCAGTCGACCTCGCCATTCTGCAGCGCGGCGGCGGCGGTCGCCGGATCGGGCATGATGACCCACTCGATCCGGTCGAAATTCATGACCTTGCCGCCTGAGAGCCAGTCCGGCTTCTCGGAGCGCGGCTTGTAGTCGGCGAATTTCTCGAACACCGCCTTGGCGCCGGGCACCCATTCGTTGCGGACGAACTTCATCGGCCCGGAGCCGATGTATTCGGTGATCTGGGTGAAGGGATCGGTCTTGGCGATCCGTTCCGGCATGATGAAGGTGCAGGGCGAGTTGTTCTTGCCGAGGGCCAGCAGCATCTTCGGATAAGGCTGCTTGAGCGACCATTTCCAGGTCAGGTCGTCGACCGGGACCAGCTCGTTCTGGATGGCGCGGATCATCAGGCCCATCGGGTCGCGGGCCGACCACCGGATCAGGCTCTGGACGACGTCCTTCGAGGTCACAGGAGCGCCGTCGTGGAACTTCAGGCCCTCGCGCAGCTTGAAAGTCCAGGTCAAACCGTCGGCCGAGACGGTCTCGCTCTCGACCATCTGGCGCTTGGGCTCGAACTTCGAGTCGATGCCGTAGAGCGTGTCCCAGACCAGCAGCGCGGCGTTGCGCACGACATATTGCGTGCCCCAGATGGGGTCGAAATTCGCAAGGTTCGCCTGGGGCACGAAGCGCAGCGTCTTGGAGGCCGCCGCCCCTTGGGCAAGGGCCGGCATGGCGAGGCCGCCTGCTGCGGCGAGCGCGCCCGTCCCGGCCGCGGTCTTCAGAAATGTTCTGCGGTCCATCATTCTCTCCCCTGACACGGCAACCTCTCGACGGGTGACCTTGGCGCGAGTTTGGGCAGAAATTTCTGCCGTGACAACTCGTCTGGCCGGCCCTCCGCAGGCGGCGAGCGGCTTGCACGCATCGTGCCAAACGGAACCGCCTCGGGCTTTTTGGCGAGAACGGGCCTCCGGCTCGGTTTTGAGGGCAGAGAATATTTTTCTGAAGACAGCGACGGCGGCGCGAGATCGCGCCGCCGCGGGTGGGTTCGCGCGCCCGCCTGCTTCTCAGGCGGCGCCGACAGGCGCGTCGATACGGGGGAAGGGTCGTGCCGCCTCGAAGGCCGCGGCGGCGCGCAGAACCAGCGCGTCGCGTCCAAAGGGCCCGACGATCTGGAGCCCGGCCGGAAGCCCCGCCGCCGTCAGCCCGCAGGGCAGCGAAATCGCCGGCGCCTGGGTGATGTTGAAGGGGTAGGTGAAGGGCGTCCAGCGCGTCCAGTCCTCGCCATAGCCGCCATGGCGCGGCGTGTTGGCGCCGGCCTCGAAGGCCGGCAGCGGCAGCGTCGGCGTCAGCAGCAGATCGAAGCGTGCATGAAATTGCGCCATCCGGTGCGCAAGCGTATTGCGCTGGTTCAGCAGCGCATCGACATAGGCCGCGCCCGGCACGCGCTCGCCCTGTTCGGCCACGGCGACGAGGCCGGGGTCCATCCGCGCGCGCTCTGCGGGGCCGGCCGTGCGCAAGGCCAGCGCCGCACCGGCCGACCAGATCGTCATCAGCGTCTCGATCGGGTCCTCGAAGCCCGGATCGACCTCCTCGACGGTCGCGCCCAGATCCCGGAAGGCGAGCGCCGCGGCCCGCGTCAGCGCGGCGATCTCGGGATCGACCGGGACGTCGCGGCCGAGCGTCGGCGACCAGGCGAGGCGCAGCCCCTTCACCCCGCCCTTCAGCCCGTCGACATAGTCGGGCGGGCGGTCGATCATCGCCGTCATGTCGCGGCTATCGGGCCGGCCGATCGCGTTCATGGCGAGCGCGGTATCCGCGACCGTGCGGGTCAGCGGGCCGAGATGGGCGAGGAAGCCCATGGTGGAGACCGGCCAGGCCGGCACGCGCCCATAGGTCGGCTTCAGGCCGACGACCCCGGTGAAGGCCGCGGGGATCCGCACCGAGCCGGCGCCGTCCGTGCCAATATGGATGCAACCGAGATTGAGGGCGGCGCAGGAGGCCGCACCCGCCGAGGAGCCGCCGGGGCCGGTGGCGATGTTCCAGGGATTGCGGGTGATGCCGGAGAGCGGCGAGTCGCCGACGCCCTTCCAGCCATATTCCGGCATCGTCGTCTTGCCGAGGAAGACGGCGCCGGCCTCGCGCAGCCGCGCGGCGGCGGGAGCATCCTCGGCGAAGGGCGCGTCGGAGGCCATGGCCGAGCCGCGGCGCATCGGCCAGCCGGCCACGCCGATATTGTCCTTGATCGTGACGGGCACCCCGTCCAGCGGGCCGAGCGGCTCGCCCTTGAGCCAGCGGGCCTGGGCGGCCTCCGCCATGGCGAGCGCCACCTCGGCGTCGCGCACGACGAAGGCGTTGATCTGCGGCTCGAAGCGCTCGATGCGCTCGAGCGCGTCCCGCGCGACCTCGACCGGGGAGAGGTCGCGGCTGGCGTAGAGCGGGCCGAGTTCGGCGGCCGACAGCGATGCGATGGTCGTCATGGGGCTGATCCTGTCTGCGTCGTTTCGGGTGGCCTAGGCGTTGGCGACGCGCCAGGCCGCGTTCAGCAGGACATTGGCGCCCGCCGCGATGTCGTATTCCGTGCTGAACTCCGCCGGATTGTGCGAGAGCCCGCCGATGGAGGGGATGAAGACCATCGCCGTCGGGCAGATGCGCGACATCATCTGCGCGTCGTGCCCGGCGCCGGAGATCATCCGCCGGATCGGCAGACCGAGCTCCGCAGCGCTCTCCTCCACGGTCGCGATCAGCGACTCGGTGAAGGGCGTGGCGGGAAAGCGGGCGAGGTCGCGGAAGGCGATCTCGATGCCGTCGCGCGCGGCGAGCGCGGCGCAGTAGCTCCGCACGGCGGCCTCGGCCTGGGCGAGCCGGGCGTCGTCAGGATTGCGCAGGTCGAGCGTCATCACCACGGTCTCCGGCACGACGTTGACGTTGGCCGGCTGGACGCGGATGACGCCGCTATTGGCGAGCTGGCCGGGGATCGCGCGGGTCAGGTCGTTGGCGTAGAGATTGATACGCGCGGCGGCGAGGCCGGGATCCTTGCGATAGGCCATCGGGGTGGTGCCGGCATGGCTCGGCCGGCCCTTCAGCGTCAGCTCGAGCCAGCAGATCGCCTGGATGCCGGTGACGGCGCCGAGGCCACCGCCCTCGTTCTCCAGCACCGGCCCCTGCTCGATATGGAGTTCGAGATAGGCATGGGCGGGCAGGAAGCCCGGCCGCTCCGGGCCCTCATAGCCGATACGCCGGAGTTCGGTGCCGAGCACGGCGCCGTCGGAATCCTGCTCGGCATGGGCTGCCTCCACGCTCATGCCACCTGCCCAGACATAGGACCCCAGCATGTCGGGATGGAAACGAGCGCCCTCCTCGTTCGTAAAGGCGATGACGGCGAGGTCTCGCTTCGGCACGAGGCCGGCATCGCGCAGCGTCGCCAGAACCTCGACGCCTGCGACGACGCCGAGCGCGCCGTCATAGCGGCCGCCCGTCCCCACCGTGTCGATATGGGAGCCCAGGATGACCGCCGGCCCCTCTTCCCGGCCCTTGAGGATGCCGACGATGTTGCCGATGGCATCGATCTTCACCGCGAGGCCGAGCGCCGTCATCTCGGCAACGAGCCAGTCGCGGCCCTGCCGGTCCTCGTCCGTCAGGGCGAGGCGGCGGCATCCGCCTTCCGGCGTCGCGCCGATCGCTGCCAGCGCCATGAGCCGCGACACCAGCCGCGTGCCGTCGACCCTGAGATTGCTGCCCATGCTCGTCTCCCCGCCAGGCGGTGCCGGAGCCGGATCCAACCCCCGCTGCAACGCCCATCCTGCATAGTCGCGCCGGCCGCGACCTGTCGATGCCTGCGGCGGCAAGGCGGGCCGGCGCAAATGCAACGGGCGCAGACTTGCGTCTGCGCCCGTCGGATCGGAGGCGCCCCATTCAGGGCGCCGAGCGGTGGAGATCAGAACTCCTCCCAGCCCGTATCGCCCGAGCGGCTGTTGACCACTTTCTTGGCCGGAGCGGCGGGCATGGGCGCCGGTTCGCGCGGCGCCGGAGCCTTGCCCTGCCCGAAGGCGGCTGCCGCGAGCTGGCGCAGACGGGCGGGCTCCGTCGCGGGCCTGGACGCAGGACCCATGGCAGGCGCCTCGTGGCCAGTGCGGAAGGAGGCGACGAGGTCGTTGAGCTGGACGATCTTGCCCGAAAGCGAGCCGGCGGAGGCGGCGCTCTGTTCGGCCAGCGCCGCGTTCTGCTGGGTCA
>NZ_LSKN01000188.1:0-16980 GCF_001557075.1 Methylobacterium sp. CCH7-A2 | reverse complement strand
GAATCCCGGCCGGTCAATTATCGGAATGATGGCCGGTCGGAATCGGAATCCGCACATGAGAGGGCGGCAGACCCCGAATGGGAAAAAGCGCAGGCGAGTATGCACCGGATCTGGACCAGGGCGCCCGGCGGCGCGACGGTCATCGCGCGCGTGCTCGACGCCATCGCCGATCTGCAGGACAGCGCCCAGAACGGGGCGTCAAGTCGAGCACCAAAAAGCCAGTCAGATTCTTAACAGCCGCGGCGCGGCAGTGTTCGCGGGGCCGCTCACGATGCCGCAGGCCCGCGAGCCGCACGAACTGACCGGTTTTCAATCGTCCAAATGGCGTGCAGCAGGATGATCGCTTGGATGATTATACCGTGTCGCTGAGGCTGCATGGCAGGTTTCAGCGCGGATCAGGGTTTGCGCCCGTACCCAGACCTAAACGGCAATCGCCGATGAATGCCCTCAGCTACATCCATGGCACCCGACCGTGGTTGAGATCATCCAAGCGCGGCGACGTTTGCCATGCGCACGCGTTCCTTAATCCATCGACGCGCGGCCGGAATGCTCTGACGATAGTCATCTGCGGCCATCGACAGAGACTCTGGCGAGGTAGCGCGGTCCAGATCTTCTCTCGACCAATCGTCGAGCAGCCGCTTGGCAAGCGCATAGCAGGTGGCCTTACCGACCCGGAAGGCGAGCGTCCGCTGAGAAGCGTGAATAGCCAAGGCACGTGCCTCTTCCAGATCCTCGGCACCGACAAACTCGTCGGCAAGCTCGTCCGCCATTCTCCCGACTACGGGATACAGGCCGTTCACGAACAGGGTCTGCACCTCGCCGTAGAATTTTGCTGCACGCCCCTTAAGTCCCCTTTCGGCTATTTCCTCAGGGTCGATCAAGATTTTGATCTCCGGCGCTCGCTCAAGAGCTCGTGACAGCCTGGAGGCCATGGCGCCTTCGGGCGCGTGTCGAACCCGCGTCTTCGCGGCACGGTCTTCACCCCTTTTGGGAGCCTTGCGGACGCCGTCTGGCGTAGGCTCGTCCTGCTCGGCCTCGATCGCGGTGGCTTCAGGTTCGGCTAGGCCCGCATCGTTGCTTTCAGTTGGCACCGTGGGGGATGGTCGTGCCGATGCCGGTTTCAACACTTTTGTGGGCACCCGAAGCTCATCGAGAAGCGTCTGCAGGTCCGATTGCAGATCATTCAGGTCATCGGCACCATCGGGCGACTCGGCGCGGATCACGTCCTTGACCCATTCCGGCATCAGCTCCCGCACCAAGTAGGCGTATTGGTCGGCCGTCAACGGCGAGCGGTCGTGACGCCACAGTAGCGAGTCGCGGTATTGACTGGGATAGGCGCTTCCGTCGGGAAGCCGAATCTCGACGGTTAGAACCTTGGAGCCGAAGGGGATGCCGAAGGTAGGTGCAGCCGAGGACCATACCTTCTGGGTCCGGAAGTCATACCTCTCGTCCCGATAGACGAGCGCGCAGAAAGTGGTTGAGCTAGTTGCCGCGTTGGCCCGGGCGCTGGACGTATGGCTTGAGCTTTCATTCTTCGGATCATGCACGTAGCGAACCGTGATGCCGGTGTCGGAATCGATGGCGTCCTCATGCTTCAGCGGAACGCGCTCGATGATGTCATCGAGCGTCCGAAGTTGCCGGAACCTGCCGGTCTCGTTCTTCCCGCCGCCCTTCGTCATGGCAACGTCGATCTTGACCTGCACGTCGTCCGAAAACGCTGCGAAGCGGCGGAAGACCGACGTTGCGATGAAGCTTCGGTCGACCTCCTGCCCGACGCCGATGGGCTCGGCCACCGTGTCGTGCTCGGGCGATTCCCCGAGAAGAACGACCTCGGTCCAGTCGTGTTCCACAGAACGGCCATCCTTGATGGCGGCGGCGGTCACGTCATAGATCGTCTCGGTGCTGCCATCGGCCATCAGCGTGGCGAAGCGAACATACGTATCCTCCTGCGCGTCGAAGCCGATCGTAACCTCGTTGACCTCGCCGTCCTTGCAGGATCGATAGCGGATGCCGTCAGGAGAAGCGGCGAGACCAGACACCTTGGCACCGATGCCGAAGTTGCCGTCCAGCGACATCATTTTGTTGACCGATGAGCTGAGGTCGGTGGCGGTCTTCAGCTCACTCGCCGACATCCCCACTCCTGTGTTGAAGAAGGTCAGCTTACGGACACCATCGATTATTGTCGGCTGGATCTCGACGATGCGCCGCCCGATCGGCGCCAACGCCGCATTTTCGTCGGCGTTCTTGAAAAACTCGCGGACCAGCGTGTTAATCGGCGCCTGTTGGATAAGGCGGTTGATCAGGAACTTGCGGTCGCCGATCCCAAGGTGCTCCGGACCCATGATGCTTCTCCCAGTTAAAGCTTGAAGGTCTCGGTCGTCTCGGTCGAAGAACCGAACCGCTTCTCGAGGTCGGACACCGCGTCCCTGAGCGCCTTGGTGATCTTTCTGATGTCAGCATCGGCATAGTCGTAGGCGCGCCTGTTCGACAGGTTGCCGAGTTTACGGATCGCATCAAGTGCGACCTGCGTGCGCCCCTCCGCCAGCCTCACGAAATTCTCTCTCTTATCTGCGTCGCTCATTCCGCGCCTCCAGTGCGTCAGCTACATATTCAGACGGACAGAAATTTGCAAGGACGTTATGAATTTCACTGCACCCTTCGGATATCTTGATGCGTGATTGTGATCGGCGCGGACTTCAACGCGAGGCAATGAATGGGTTTTGCCGCAACGAACGTTGGCATAGTCGAGGCGAGGCAACATCGATTGTTGCCTCGCCGTTGAGCGCACCGGCCGACGGGACGGCATGGTGCAGCTTACGGCCCAGCGAGCACGTGGCCGATGATCAGGGTCTCGATGATCCGGACGAGGCGCTGCGACTGCTTGGCCGGCTTGAACAGGAATATCTCCCGGGCGCGGGACATGCGGTCGCCGCATGCCATGTTGTAAGGGCTGAAGCGTTCGAAGCGCGAAGGTGAGAGCCCGAACCTGGCGCAGTGCGCGCGCCCTGCCCACGACGTCACCCAACGCCCGAGTTCGGCGTTCGAGAGGGCCTGGCGCAGCAGCCGCTCGAAGGTGTCGAAGTCGAGATCGGCGGGGAGGATCACTTCGATCCCCCGCGGCAGGATCCTCAGAGGACTGCCAGGGGACAGCATGACGTCGGTCCCCACCATCGACAGCCCCCACCGGCTAAAGTGCGGATCCTCCACGGTTTCGGCGCCGATCCAGTATGTCGAGCCGTACCGGTCGGTGCCGAGGGCATCCAGACGACGCTGAAGCCCGGGCGTCTCGTCCTGAGTCGTGGAGATCTTCCAGGCACCGATATGGAGGAGCTGAGCTACGGAGCTCAGGAGGCCTCGACACCCCGCGATGTAGACCGTGGTGCGCTCGCCGGGAATGAAGCGGCTGGTGAAGATAGGTTCGGCGAAGCGCGGGTCGGGCTTCAGATCGAGGCGAGGCCCGCCGATCTCGGGCCACGCAGTAGGCACCCACAGCCGGACGGCTGCAGGGGAATGCACGTCCTTCAGCCGTCGTGGCGTGGCGTTGCAGCGAGGCGCGATGGAAGTGGCAGGCAACCGCGCCGGGAGAATCTTGGTCATTAGTGTCGATCTCTGATCTGGTGTTCGGAAGGGTTCCAGAGGGGTGTCTTCGTATTCCCTCATTCTGACGGACCGGTCGTGGAGACGAAGGCTCGCGTGGGTTGTGTGGTTCTTTCGGTCTCAATCTGGCTTGTCCTATGGGGCAGGCCTCGCGCTGCCGTTCATGACGAAAGGCGCGCCGCATGGACGCGCCTCCCAGTCGCTTCAGCTTTTCGCCAACCTGCAGGCGCGGTCGTCAGTCCTACTCATCGACGTTCAGGAACCGGCCGCTCTGTCCGGCGACGGTCTCGCCTTGGTTGAAGGCGATCTCCCAGAGCGCCCCGAACCGATCCGGGTCGGCGTCGCGAGAGCGCACGAGATCGCGCGCCGAGATCTTGGCGGCGACGTCCTGCAGGTCGCGCGCCGGCCAGAGCGCGATGCGAAGCAGCCGGGCATAGGCGAGAACCAGCCCGCCCTCGATCGCGTCGGCGGTCATTTCAGGCTGATCGCTGTCGCAGCGCAGCGCATCGACCAGCCCGAAGACATGGCGGGCGCCGTCGAGAAGCCCAACGAGATGCGGCGTGGCAGCGAAGTACGACTTCAGGCTTTCGGCCTGCTCGAGCGGATAGGTCGCTGGGGCGCCGGGCTCGGTCGTTACCGGCTTCGGCTGCAGAGCGCCGACGCGGCGTGCCATCGTCGTGATCATCTCGCTGATCTCTTCGGCGCCCTTCGGCAGGGTCAGGTGGGCAGACACACGCGGAAGCGTGCCGACGGCGCGCTGCACCAGTGCCAGATCCTCGCCATCACCGTTGCGATGAGCATGCCGGAGCAGGTGGCGACCGAGCTCTTCCCGCGCCCAGCCGTCGTCCTCCGAGCGCTCCGGCAGGAGCAGAAGCGCGAGGTTCGCGGCGTTCGACAGGATGGTCAGTGCATTGATGACGTCGATCCAGGCCTGGACCTGATCAGGCTCCCGCGCGATCATCGCGATCATCCTCCGGACCTCGCCGGCATGTGCGTCGGCACGGCCGCGAACGGACAGGAGACTGGGGAGCTGGTTGCGGAAGATGGCGAGGCTTTCGGTCTCGCTCGGCGCAAGAGGCACAAGGCGTTCGAGGCCAGCGAGGTCGTCGATGACAGGATGCAGGCTCGGCACGACGGCGACCGTGCTGAGCAGCTGGTTGCGGCGATTGTTCGTGTTCATGGTATTTCCTTGAGTTCATGAGGGGTGACGGTGTCGTTCCGTCGAATCTCTCCTTTCTCGTGATCCCCAGGCCCATTCCCGGCCGGCCTTGGAATGCGAACAGGCAGTGCTGGTGAAGGCGCTGCCTGTTCATGATGTTGGAATGCCGGGCGACCCTCGGGCGCATCGGCCGGTTCGAAATCTCCCAGGGGCTAGTTCTAGCCGCTCCGCGAGCGGCCTCTTCCGGACGTCAGGAACCCGAATTGAGCAGGTTTGGAGTCGCCCGTGGCAACGGCCTCTGCGGCTTCGATATCGGCGAGCGACATCCGGTCCCGGCCTGCGGCAGCGGCGAAGCCATAAGCCAGTTTGGCGACCTTCTTGATCCCACGCGGGTTCGGCCTTGCAAGACGGCATAGGATTGCTTCGGCGGGCAGCTCGACACCCCCGCGCAGGGTATCCACGATATCGGCGACGATGTTTCGCGCGATCGCGACGAGTGCGTCGCCCGACGGCGGTGCGATATGGAAGGCGAGCACACGATCCATGATGAAGTTGGGAATCTGTCCTGCGTCGTTAGCGGTCAGAATGAACAGGGCGTTGGCGACGTTGAAGGGCACCTGAAGATACTCGTCCCGCATGGCGCAGGCGTTTTCAGGCTCGAGGGCTGCCAGAAGGACAGCATAGGGCTGTTCGGTATGGTGGGTCATGAACTTGTCGACTTCGTCGAAGAGCACGGCCGGCTGCGCGCTAACGGACGCGATCATGGCCTCGGTCAGGATTCCGGTGCGCGCTCCTCGCCAGCTCGGCGGATGTCCGACCAGGAGCGCCTGAGCATCGCTGGACGTCGCGCATGAGAAGGCATGGATATCGACGCCGAGGGCCGTGGCGATCGATTTCGACGCATGGGTCTTGCCGATGCCGGGCTCGCCGAGCAGCAGCACCGGGGGCACCGACACCGGGGCGCCCGTCATGGCCGACAAAGCGACGGCGCGCTCATAAAGCGCAACGACCTCGCCAAATGCCGGACATTGCGCATGGACCTGCGCCAGTGCGTTTTGAAGGCTCGGCGTACCGAACAGCAGGGAGCGATGGGGGCCTCGCACATCGTTGAGGATGGCGAGGAGCTTCTCGACCCGTGGCCCCTCATCGGGACCGAGAGCTGGAGGCGGCCCGTAGTACTCCTCGAGCCGCGGCTCGAACCCCCACGCAAGCGTGATCTGACGCTCGACCTCGTCGCGATCGAAGACGGCGATCGTCTTGTCCGATGAGACGCCCGACGCCTCGGCATTCCCGTCGACACGGGCAGTCTCTGCCTCGGTGCAGCGGGACGTGGGCTTGCTTCGGCGATTGGGTTTACCAAGAGAGGTATCGATTTCGGGCATGCGCCGTTCTCGTCTATTCGATGTTTCGGGGGCCGCTGTCGCGGGCTGGCAACCGCAGTCATCGAACGACGAAAAAGGGCGAACCCTGCGGCTCGCCCCTTTCCGGTGACTTTATGAAGTTGGGCCAATCTCCAGGTTATCCCTGGCCGGGAAACCTCTCGGTGGCGTGTTTGGCTTCCACTTTGAACCGATCGCTCTGCCCGGCCACGCCATTGCCGAGATCGTAGGCCATCGCCGCGACGGCTCTTGCGCTGGAGGGATCCGCGACGCGATCGCGAAGGATCGCCCTGCAAGTCGCCTTGGCGTGGAGATCGCGCTCCGTGCGCGCCGGCCACAGACCGACCCGGGCGATCGCAGCGTATGCGAGGGCCAGGGCCGACTTTGCGGCCTGCTCGAGGATCTGGTCGGTTTCGCCGACAGACTGCGTCCAGGCATCCGCCTTCGCCAGCAGATCCATGGCCTCCTCGGCGAGAGACGTGAGGTCGGGCGGAGCGGCGAAGAACGCCTCGAGCGACAGAGCCTCTTCCAGCCGGTAGCAGTCGGCACGGGCAAGTTCATCGGCGGAGGCATCTGCCGCCGGGGGCCGGATCAGTCCCATTCTCCGAACCGTCTCATGGATCCACGCGGTCATTTCGCCGATGTCGGCGACGCTGGATTTCTCCTTGGCCTTCGGCGCGATGCCGAAGGCCTTGCGCAGAAGCTCAGCGCGGGCGGCGTCGCCCTGCCGCTTTGCAGCCGAGGAGAGGCACTCGCCGATGTACTCCTTGGCCCAGCGGTCGTCTTCGGACCTCGGCTCGACCAGCGCAGCGGCGAGGTACGCGCTCTGACGAAGCAGATTGAGGGCGTTGAACGTGTCGATCCGCTCCTCGGTCAGCGTCTCGTCCTTGGACATCAGTTTGACGAACCGGCCGAGTTCGTCGTCGTGGAAGGTCGCGCGCGCGATGATGGCGGTGGACGCCGGCGCGATGTTTGGTAGGCCGGCCAGACGTTCCACTTCAGCAGGTGCTTCCGGCAGCCGATCCGCGAAAACGGCGAGCTCTTCACAAACCGGCCGGATCGTCGTTGCGAGAACCAGCGAGGCGGTGCCGACAGGCTTGGGCGATGAGGTGTTTGCGATGGCTTTCTTGGTCATGGTCTCTGCTCTTTTCCCAGGGGTGACTGCCACGCGGCAGCACGATTCCTCCTCTCCCCGTCGCCGTTTCGGCGCTTTTCGACCTGTCTTCCCGGCAAGATGGCTGCGCCCCCGAACCTGTCGCTTGTCAGAGCAGCTACGAAAAAGGTCACCGCCCCCGGAGGGCGGTGACCTTCGATGTCATCTGTCCCGCCTTCTTTTCAGTCGGTGACCGCGTCGAGCAAGGCCGATTTGGCGTCGAGCCACGCGGAGATGTCCGCGATGTTCCTCAGGCGGTCGACGTCACCCGGATCGCTGGCCCCGCGGAGGGCCACAAGACGTCGCCGCGCTGCCGGGATCGTCATCCAAGGACGCTCGCCATGGGTGAGAAGGCGATCGACGAGCCAAGTCGTCATCGCCGCACGGTCCGTCGCCGTCATCGTTGCCGGAGCCGCCTCGAAGACCAAGCGCCGCGAGAACGCCTGGAGTCGCGGATCGCCGATCACGGCCTGGCCGAAGCGATCGCGCTGCTCCCAGGCGATTTCATGCCATCGACGGGAATGCGCCTGATCCAGCTTCGTGACGAAGCGATCGTAGATCTGTTCTTCAGGCTCCGAGGCGATGGCGCGATCGCTGAACTGCCGCCCGAGCGCGGCGGTGAGCCGTGCGACGAACCCCTGATCGGCGCGGATACGCTTGGCTCGCGCCTTGTATTGTTCCATCGAGAGGGGGTCGACGATGGCGGCTCCGCCATGCTCGACCGGAAAGAGCATCGGCTGGGCGTTCGCGGCGATCGTGAAGATCGGGCGCGGCCCCCGGATCGCCAACAGCTCCGCCAGCTCGGGCTCGCTCCTCTCGAGATAGGTGCCCGGATCGACCGTGAGGTCGGCTACGCCAAAAGCGCTGCCGTTCGTGGGGCTGACGACGATCGGCGCGATCGGGAGGGTCCTCGAGGCCCCAAAGTGTTGGGTCAGGGCCAGCAACTCGATGTTACGCAGCATGTCGAGGACATGCCGGCGATCCGAGTTCGCCGTCATCATCGCAAAGGTGGCGGGCGCCGCCTCCCGGAGATGTCGTAGGATCGCGAGCGTGGCACGAGCATCGGCTAATGCGTCATGAGCCTCGTCATCGGGAAGGACGATGCCGTTTGCGGCGCAGAGAGGTCCAAGTCGAAAGGTCGGCTTGCCGGCCTCGTTGAGAGGCACGGCCAGTGCCCATGGTTCGTGAGCCGCGATAGCCTGCGCCATGACCATGACGTCGGCTCTCGTACAGCCCGGCGCTTGGGTCGCGTAGACGGGATGGAGCGTCTGGAGGAAGCCCTGCCGTAAGATCGTCTCGTCGAACTTCAGACTGTTATATCCGACCCAGCGTGCCGGGCCAACCGTCGAGACGACCGAGGCGATCGCCTGCATGAGGTCGAGATGCGAGAGCGGTGCGCCGTCGAGCATCGCCGGCGTTGTTCTCGTCGTCAGCAGCGCGTCCGGCGACGGAATGACGTGCTGCGGGGGACGTCCGCGCAGCACGATCTCGTCTTGCACGACGAGATCGTCGTCGCAGACGATGAAGGCGCCTTGGAGTGGCACGTCGTAGTGGCGCGAGAGGCCAGTGGTCTCGGTGTCGTAGATGACCGTGGTCATTGGCCCCGCCTCAGTGCTTGAGAGCGGATGGCGCGACGCACGCGACCATGGCGATGTCGATGTCCAGGCGCTCGGTGTCGCGGATCAGCGATGCCTGCAGCAGGCGTAGAACGTAGGATCTTCGAACCTCGTCAACGTCCCGCTCGATCGCTTCTGCGATCTCCGCCTTGAGAACCACGAGTGCGGCGTCATGCGCCGGCACCTCCGCGATCAGGAGGGCGTAGCGCCGCGCGGCGATCCGAGCGCCTTCGCCGAGCTGCCGGCCGGTGAGGTCGCCATACTCCTCGAATATCCTCCCTGGTTCCGCCTCCAGTTGAACGGCGTGGGCCATGTGAACTTCCCAGCGCAGGAAGTGGTCGGCGCTGTCGTTCTGGGCACGGTAGAGCGCGCGATAGTACGCGAGGTTGCTGTCGCCGATGTCGTCGGCGACGTAGGGCATCTTTTCAATCATGTTCAGCTAGCCAAGGTCGGAGCGTCACGCCCGCGAGCGCCGGATCACCGACCTGCTCTTTTCACGGGGGTTCCCTGATCAGGGTTCCACGGATCGATGTCCCAACGGCACTGTGCCGGCCCAGCGGCCTATTCCGCGTGGTCGGGCAGGCCCAGGCGCGCAGATCATCGCATGACACGCCTTCGAGGACTAAGCCGCAGCCGTCCATTCAATCTCCATACCCTTTCCCGCCCTGTCGACCCGGATTGGACAGGATCGCCTTCCTCCTTTCTTGTTGCCTCCGCTCTTCATCGTTCGGACCCTCGCCTTCCTGCCTGCCGCGCTTCGCCAGCGCTTCCAGCCAAATTTCTTTAGCGCGGGATCGATCGGGTTGAGACGATGGCGAGGGAGCGATCGACGGAGTGGCTTTCGCCGTTTCGACTTCCCTCAGCTCCACTTCATGGGCCCACGCATCGAGGGCAGCCTGTGCCGCCCGATTGGCGCTATCGAGTGCTGATTGAGCTGCTTTCGCTTGAGCCGCTTTCTCCTCCTTTGCGACCTCATGGAGGTCGGCGGCGACTTCCGCGGTCGGCAATTCGTCGAGAGCGTGAACCGACCTATGCCGGGTGTCCGTGATGCGGCTCTTGAACTCCCGCTGAAGACGAATGTGATGCCTGGCTGAGGAACTCTGCCTTGTCGAGGCGATCAGCGCGTCCAGCGTCGCCGCCTCGCCTGCCTGAGCGGCTCGGAGAAGAAGGGCTGCCTTCCAGTGTTCGGCCGCTTCGATCGCAAGCTGCCGCGAAGCCGATGACGTCGCGCGGGACCAATCGACCCGCGCTCCATCGCGCGAGAAAGTCGGCACCGACCGCATGATGCGAACGAATTCGTCCGGCGCGTTTCGAGCGGACGTGACCAGACGGTCCAGAGCACTGACCGCCTTGGCCTGCTGTGTCCGAGAGGACCGAACAGCGGCGCCAGCGATCTCGGCTGCGACGTCGTGGAGAGACAGGTCGCGATCACGATGAACGATCTTCCTGGCGTATCCCGCTTTCCTCTCGGGCTCGACGTCCAGGATGCCCGCGGCGGCGTAGCTGCGATGATCGTACCGGATCGCCTTGCCCGCCCTCGCCATCTCGGCATTGACCAGACCTGCGAAACGCTCGCGCTCCCGCTGAACGAACCGTCCCCGTAGCATGTCTGGCACGTCCTGGCGCATCGGGAACTGATCGCGGTAGTTGCGGTGCTTCGTGCGGATGCGCCTGACGGCCGCGAAATCCCAGGTAGGGACGAGCTTGCGCCCTTTGGCGCCGTCATCACCTCCCTCAGGCCATGGGATCATTTTGGCCGGACGATTGAAGACGATAACGTGCGCGTGGAAGTTCCGGGGATCGTTGTCCGCCGTCGGCGCATGCAGTGCCGCCCAGTACGGGATTTTCCTGTCATCGTCGACGCCGAACGGGGCGTCGAACGGAGCGACGAAGGCTTTGACGATCGCGAGCCGCTCGGCTGCCGACGCCTCCTTCGGCAGTTGGAGAATGAAGCGGTGCTGGATGATTCCGTTGGCGCGTTCGGGGTGTTTGTGAGCCAGGCGCCAGAATTCCAGCCGCTCGGCCTCGGTCTTGCCGGCCGTCCCGAACGAGAACTCCGTCTCTGCGACGTCGGCATCGCGGTTGCCGCCGACCTTCTCTGCGTCTTCGATATAGGCCTGTTCCCTGGCCGGCTCGACGATCGTCGAGGTCTGCTCCACGGCAGAAGGACGTTCGATGTAGAGCTGATGGGCGCCCGGCTGAGACGTGTAGTAGATGTCCCTGCCGAGCTTGGCATGACCAAATCCGTTGCGGCACCAATGAGTCTGCCCGGGCTTAAGCTCCGTGGATCGCTTGGTCACAGAGGTATGCCCGAAATGAAAGCTCATGCCGCCGGTATCGGGCATGGGTCGGCGCTTCGTGGGCGCAAGCCCGATGGTCGGAAACTCGGTACGGACGGCACGCACGATCGCGGCGGACATTCTGTCAGCGGCTAAGCCAGCTTCGCGAACCGGGTTGTGGGCAATGGCGTGCTCTACGTTCCGCCGCGCCCGTTCCTCAGCCCGCGCGAGCGCCTTGGCCAGGACGCGATCAAGTGCATGCCGCGACGGAGCGAAAAGGCCCCGTGTCCGTCCGTCGACATCCTCCAGCGTCACCTCGCGGGCCATCGCGAATCACTCACGTTTTTCAGTCAAGGAAATTCTGCCAGTGATCCACGAGATTGAAAGCGGGTTCGAGCACTAGACCTTCAGGCCCGCAGCCGCCCGGAGGGTGGCGCGGCATCGCAGATGCCGCGCGGGACGGATTGAGCCGATTAGCGTCTCGTGGTGCTGGCACGACAGGCAACTGGCGACCGCCACGCAGGGCGCCGACGAAAGTGCCGAAACGCCCCCCTGGGGCGGTGCGGCACTTTTGTCTTTCGCGCCATTGTAGCCTTGTTTGATGGAATTGAAGCTCACACTAGCTCGATGTGATCTTTCTCGGCTCGTTGAAGAAGGCCGCGCCGTAGCCCGAAAAATATCTAATGAAGCTATACTGAATGTAGCCTACACTCACACAAATTGAGCTACAGAGTGATAGAGGAGACGACGAGATGACCTCCGCGCCAGTCATCCGGATGGACCGCGCCCAACGGCGGCGGCTGATAGCGGCTTTGGTTGCTGACGCGATCGGTAAAGGTCAGCTCGGCTCCGACGCGATCGACTTCGCGGCTCTGCTCTTCGGGGATCCGGATCTATGGACCGACGTCGGAGAGCACGGTGCAATCGTCCAGAGGGTTCTGGCGACTTCGCCGAAGGCGACGACGCCGACGGCCGCCCGCTTTGCTGGGAAGGCACTGCCCGTCGCGATGAAGACTGTCGAGGACGAGATCGTGCTAAGTCTTGGGATCGAAGGCGCGCAAGCCACCGGAGGCGGGGGCAGATCCGGCGACGATACCGAGTATCGTCGCATACGAAGCAAACTGGCCAACTATGTCCGCTATCTCAGCGAGCGAGGAGATTACGAAGAACTGAACCGCAAGTTGCGCGGAGCCTACGCGGCCATCCAGGCCGATGCCCGCTCGGCTGAGGACTTGGCCAAGGAGTTCAGCCTGCCCCTGGAGGACGTGGAGAACTGTCGCGCTGAGGTTGGTGCCTTGATCAAGATCGCAGCCGCTCCGGCCCAAGCGAGCTTGAAGCCCCTTGTACCAACGAATAATGGCCGACCGAGGCGTGGCCTTTTGTTGCTCGACACATCAGGCCGTCTCCGTTGGGGGAGACGAAGGCACGGCGGCGCCGCCCCTGCACCAGCGAAAACAGACACGCAGACCGTGGCTGTTTCATCGACACCGACGACGCTGGTCATGGCTCAAGCCATGGAGCTGGCCTCACGCGAGATTGACCAAAATCTGATCGATAGCGCGATCCTGCGCGCCCGCGTCGGGTTGGAGATGAATGACGAACATCGATCGGCACTGCCCGCAAGGTGGGAGATGGCGGATCTCGGAGTTTTTCGCATTATCGAGCTCCTGCCTTATCCACGCCCGTGTCATCTCGACACTGCTCTCGCTGCATTCGGTCATCCATCACAGCAGGTTTGCATGGAGGCCGATACTGCGATCGTCGCTTTGCTAGAGAGCCAAGCTGCGCCTTTGCGAACACTGCTTATCGAGCGGGTCAATAAGGCGCCGCCGGATCGCGTGCTTCCCGGCCCCATCCCTGACCGATGGTGGCGCGCGGTAACATATTTAGCGGATTGCCGAACGTACTCGGGTGAACACACGGCCCACCCAAAATGGCCAGAGGATTGGGAATACCTGGGTGCAGCCCAGCCGGGCGTCTATACGGACGAGGGCCGGTTTTGCACGATTTTGCTGGATGTCATTCTTGATGTCGTCGCTCTGACATCCCAGCTGCCTGAGCGGCTATGGCAGTCAACCTTTTCAGCGCTGGAACAACGCGGCGGCGATTATGTTGCGGTCGTTCGGATCGCACGTCAGGCCGCAACGCAGCCCGAATTGATCGACCTCTTGATCGGCAAATGGCTCACCATGTGGGAAGGGGTTCCCATCGAAAAGTTGCTTCCAGCTTTCGCGGACTAGCTGGCCGGAGGCGTCGGTCAGCTAGGTGTTCGCATTTTGCGCTCCTCCTGCACGGCTTGCACTGGCGCTTGAGCCGGGTGGTCGTCGGAGATCGCTTTCGTAACGATGAAACGAAGACGCTCGCCGCCTAGATCATCAAGGACCTGGAGCGCGAGATCGCCAAGATGCAGGAGTGGTTTAGAAGACGCGCCGAAGTGAGCCTCGCGGTGTGGGGGGCTTGTGGCTTAATGAGGCTTCATTTCAGACGAGCGCGGCCACGACGATGACGGCAGACCAAACGCCCGGTCGAACGCGTACTCCGAGATTGACGCTACGTTGTCGTCTCGGATCTCGGCTTTGTGAGCTGGGCCCCTTGCGACCAAAGCCAAACAGGACCCACCAGTAATGCCCGCCTCTCCCCAGGGACCCGGTCGGCCCATAACACGGAGCCGCTTGAACAGACTGCGCCGAACCGGTCTCGCCCGGTATCTACGCTTCAAGCGCAATTTTCCGCGCCTGATCCGAACCGACGAGATCTGGCTCGTCTTGCTTGCCGGCATCGTTGGACTGGGTGCCGGCCTGATCGTGGCTGTCATGATCGGGGCTTCCCGGCTTCTGCACCTGATGCTCTTCTCGACCTATAGCGGCGATGTCAGCGGCGCGGCTTATGTCGATCCGCTTCGCATCGTCGCGGTGCCTGTCATCGGCGGCGCCATCATCGGGCTGCTCGGCCTCGTGCTGTCGCGAAGGCGCCGGACGGCGATCGTCGATCCTGTCGAGGCGAACGCCCTGCACGGCGGCAGGATGTCGATCAAGGACAGCCTCATCTTGATCGGGCAGACGCTGATCTCAAACGGCTTCGGAGCGTCGGTCGGGCTCGAAGCAGGCTACACGCAGGGCGGAGCGGCACTGGCGTCGGGACTGGCCCGCTTTCTGCAAATTCGTCGATCGGATATGCGCACACTCGTCGGCTGTGGAGCGGCCGGCGCGATCGCGGCTGCATTCAACGCTCCGGTGACAGGAGCCTTCTACGCCTTCGAGTTGATTATTGCCTCCTACACCATCGGTACGCTTGCGCCTGTGATTGTGGCCTCCATAGCCGCTGTTGCCGTAGCCCGAGTTCTGATGGAGCCGCTTTCATTCGAGATCGGCTTCGCCGGATCGCTGAGTGCCAGCAATTACGTGCTCGTGATCTTCATCGGCATCGCCGCCGCCGGGCTAGGCATTCTGATCATGCGGGGCGTCGCGTTCACAGAGACACTGTTTCGGGCCAGCCGGATCCCGGTTTGGCTTCGGCCGGCGATCGGCGGTGGCATCGTCGGGACCATGGGGCTGGTTACCCCAATCGTGCTGTCTTCGGGACATTCGGCGCTTCATGTGAGTCTGGACGCCACGATTGCTCCGGGGATGCTGGTGCTGATGATCATCCTCAAATCGTTGGCCTCGGCTGTGTCGATCGGCTCCGGCTTTCGCGGCGGCCTGTTCTTCGCATCGCTGTTTCTCGGCGCGATGCTCGGCAAGCTGGTCGCCTGGGCATGGGCGGTGCCATTTGGACTGCAGGCGGCCCCGATCATCATCGCCGTCATCGGCATGAGCGCCCTGGCGACCGCGGTACTGGGAGGCCCGTTGACCATGTCCTTTCTGGCGCTGGAAACGACAGGGAGCCTGCCATTGACGATTGCGGTTCTGACCGCTTCCGTCGTGTCATCCATCACCGTGAGACGGTTGTTCGGATATTCCTTCACGACCTGGCGGTTCCATCTCAGAGGTGAAGCGATCCGCAGCGCCGCCGACATCGGATGGATCCGGGAGCTCAGTGTCGGTCGGATGATGCGCCGCGATGTCAAAAGCGTGACCAACACCCTGACGCTCTCAGAGTTTCGTCGAATGTTTCCGCTCGGGAGTGGTCAGCGTATCGTGCTCGTCGACGAGACCGGCCGTTATGCCGGCATCGTCCTGGTGGCTCACGCACACGGGCCAGAGGTCGATGTCGAGACCGTTGCAGAGCTGGCGTTGAATCCCAAGGATGTTCTGCTGCCCCAGATGAACATCCGCGAGGCGGCGAGCCTGTTTGAATCGTCCAAGAGCGAGGAGCTGGCTGTCGTCGATGATCGGTCGACATTGAAGGTCGTGGGCCTTTTGACCGAGCAGTATGCACTGCGCCGGTATAATGCTGAGTTGGACAGCCGCAGTCGCGATACGGCTTCCGTCTAGCCCGCTTGGCCCCCTGCCCCGCGAAGTCTGCGAGTGGTGTGTGCGGCCACCCACGACGGGCTGCCTTGCGCCCGCGGTTGAATTCGATACATTCCGATTTAACGATATAAAATCGGGAGGGTTCGATGATCAATCGCCGCGGCGTTCTCGCGGCCGGGGCGGCGTTCCTGCTGCCCGCGGCTCCCTGTCCGGCAACGGCGCAGGTGGTCGCCCGAAGCGGCAGTGGCGACATTGCCGTCACCGTCCTCAGCGATGGCGGTTTCGAGATGCCCGCTGCCATGCTCGCCCGCGACGTCGAAGCCGAGACGATCAGGAGCGTCGCGCAGCTCTCCGGGCCATCGACGACCGTGTTGAACGTGACGTGCCTGCGCCGGGGCGACCAAACGATCGTGTTCGACTGCGGCTCCGGCGCGAATTTCCTGCCGGGAACCGGCAAGCTCGCGGCCAGCCTGGAGACGGCCGGCATCGCGCCCGACAGCGTCACCCATGTGCTCTTCACGCATCTGCACCCGGACCATCTCTGGGGCGCGCTGGACGACTTCGATACGCCGCTGTTCCCCAATGCCCGCTGGCTCGCCGACGCGGCCGAGGTCGCCTACTGGACGAGCCCCAAGGTCTATGAGGGGCTGCCGGAGGACCGGCACGCCTTCGCGGCGGGCGCGCAGCGTGTGCTGAAGGAACTCGGCGACCGGCTGGAGACGCGCACCGCCGGGCAGGACTGGGCGCCCGGCATCACCGCCTCCGGCACGCCCGGCCACACGCCCGGCCATGTCTCTTTCGGCTTCACCGATCCGCAAGGGCCGGTCTTCGTCGTTGGCGACGCGCTGACGCATCCTGTGATTTCGTTTGCGCATCCCGACTGGCGGCCGGCTTCCGACCATGAGCCGGACCGGGCGGTTGCGACACGGCGCGCCCTTTTGGAGCGTGCCGTGGCCGAGAAGGCCCGCATCATCGGCTACCATCTGCCGGGCGCGATCGGCCGCGTAGAAAAGCAGGGCGCGGCCTATCGCTTCGTCCAGCCGGGCTGAGGGCCGGCCGCAGGGATCAGAGCTTCTTGCCGTCCTTGCCGAACTGCTTGAGGAACGCCGTCAGATCGGCGATTTCCTTTTCGTTCTTGATCCCGGCGAAGACCATCTTGGTGCCGGGGATCTTGGCACGCGGATCCTTGATGTAGTCGGCGAAGATCGCCTCGTCCCAGGTCAGGTTCGCGGCCTTGTTGGCGGCAGAGTAGCTGTAGCCCTCGACTTCGCCGGTGTGGCGGCCGAACAGGCCGTTGAGATGGGGGCCGACGCCGTTCTTCGCGGTTTCGCCGATCTGATGGCAGGCGCGGCACTTGTTCCAGGAGCGCTCGCCGGCGGCGATGT
>NZ_LSKN01000187.1:0-8420 GCF_001557075.1 Methylobacterium sp. CCH7-A2 | reverse complement strand
CCGCAAAGCCGGAGCCCTGTCCTTGATCGTCTTGCCGAGCGTCACGGCCCCCCACCCCGGCCCTCCCCACCGCAAGCGGGGGGAGGGAGACCGTCGCCATCCTTCAGGACCGACCACCGCTTGCCCCGCGCCGCACCACCATGTGAGATGCGCGCCAGGGATTGCGGAACGAACCATGCCTTCGACCAGACGCGACAGAGCCGCCGGGGAGGGCGCCGAGCGGGATGTCCTCGATCTCGGCGGCTACGTCCCCTATTTCCTGACCGCGATCTCCAACACCTGGTCGCGCAGCTCCTCGCGGCTCTATCTCGAGCGCTTCGGCGTCGGCGTCACCGAATGGCGGGTGATGTCGCAGCTCGCCATCGAGCCCGGCATCGCGGCGCAGCGCATCTGCGAGGTCATCGGCCTCGACAAGGGCGCGGTCAGCCGCAGCGCCGCGACGCTGGTCGCGGCCGGCCATGTCGCCGAGCGACCCGATGCCCGCGACGCCCGCCGCCAGCTCCTCGAACTCACCCCCAGCGGCTATGCCCTGCATGACCGGCTGATCGCGCTGGCCACCGCCCGCGAGCAGCTGATGTTGGAGGGCTTCAGCCCGCAGGAGCGCGCCCAGCTCCTCGATTTCCTGCGCCGCCTGCAGGCAAGGCTGCCAGCGCTGCGCGATTACGTCCCGCCATCGGGCGAGGGCGGCTAAGCCTCACCAGCGGCGATAGCCGTAGCCGAACCCATAGCCGCCATAGAAGCCGCTGAAATCCTGGTAGACATAGGTGCGCCGCGCCGCCGCCCGCTCGACATCGATCGTCTGCATGCACTGCGCGAAGGCGTCCGTGCCCTGTCGGAAGCCGTAGCCGCGACACTGCTCCATATCGAGCGCGCGGCGCTCCTCCAGCGTCATGCAGCCGCTGGCGGTCAGCGCCAGAGCGAGGGCGGCGAGCGGCGCGATCTTCATGTCCGGCATCCTTCGGTCGGCACGATCCAGGCTCCAATGGCCCCAGCCAGAAAAGGCCGCAAATGAGTCGAGATTGCGAAAGGCTTCAGGCGTAGCGGCGCGAGGCCGCACCATGGGCGCGCCTGAGAGCGGCGAGGTCGAGGCCGGGGATCGCCCCGTCGACCACCCGCCAGTGCCCGGCGACCATGACGCGGTCGGCCCGGTGCGCGCCGCACAAAACCAGTGCCGCGACCGGGTCATGCGCGCCGGAGAAGCGCAGCTCGTCGAGCCGGTAGAGCGCGAGATCGGCCTGCATCCCCGGCGCGATCGTGCCGATATCGGAGCGGCCGAGGCAGCGCGCCGAGCCCTGCGTCGCCCAGCGGATGACGTCGCGGGCGGTCACCGCGGCGGCGCTCTCATAGCGCAGCCGGTTGACCAGCAGGGCGTGCCGCAGCTCCTCCATCAGATTCGAGCCGTCATTGGAGGCCGAGCCGTCGACGCCGAGCCCGAGCGGCGCGCCCGCCGCCTCCAGCTCGCGCGTGCGGCAGAAGCCGGAGGCGAGCACGCCGTTCGAGGTCGGGCATTGGCAGACGCCGACCCCGGCCTTGCCCAGCCGGTCACATTCCTCGCTGGAGAAATGCACGCCATGCGCCAGCCAGGTCTTCGGCCGCAGCCAGCCGGTTTCCTCCAGCAGGTCGAGCGGGCGCTTGCCATAGACCTGCAGGCAATAGGCGTCCTCGTCTTTCGTCTCGGCGAGATGGGTGTGGAGCGGGGCATCGAAGCGCGCCGCCAGCTCCGCCGATTTCGCCATCAGCGACGGCGTCACCGAAAAGGGCGAGCAGGGCGCCAGCGCGATCTGGATCATGCTGCCGGGCGCGGGATCATGGAACAGCCCGAGCACGCGCTCGCTGTCGGCGAGGATCGTGTCCTCGTCCTGCACCACCGTGTCGGGCGGCAGCCCGCCATCCTTCTGCGACAGGTTCATCGAGCCGCGCGAGATCGTGGCGCGGATGCCGAGCGCGCGCGCCTCCTCCACTGCGATGTCCACGGCGTCCTCCAGCCCCGGCGGATAGAGGTAGTGATGGTCGGCCGCCGTGGTACAGCCCGAGAGCAGCAGCTCCGCCAGAGCCGCCCGCACGGCGAGGCGCAGATCGTCCGGGGTCAGTCGCGCCCAGAGCGGATAGAGCGCGGTGAGCCAGGGAAACAGCTCGCGGTCGATCGCGGACGGATGGGCCCGCGTCAGCGTCTGGTAGAAGTGATGATGCGTGTTGATCAGGCCGGGCAGGACGACATGCGCGGAGGCGTCGAAGACCTCGTCGACCGGCGCGGAAGGCTCGCCCCCCGCCGCGACCAGCTCGACGATGACCGCCCGCTCGACCACGACGCCGCCCGAGGCGGCCTCGGCGACGATGCCGAGCGGGTTCCTGATCCAGAGGCGCATGGGAGGTCCGGCGTAGGGGAAGGGTCGGGACCGACACTGCCGCCGCGGCCGGGCGAGGTAAAGCGCCGGTCCTCAATCCCAGGGCAGGTCGACCTTGCAGCGATAGCCGATGAAGCATTGCGGATTGTCGCGGCTCGGCACGAAGGCCGGCTCGAGGAACTCGCCATGCTGGCAGAAGCGGGGATCGTTGACGAAGCGGTCATAGGTGAAGCCGCCGGTGCCGAGCACGATCGCGCCGCTCGCCGCGACGCTCTGGCGGTTGACGGCGCAGCTGCGCTCCGGCGTCGAGGGGCGCGATTGCGCCAGGGCCGGCGCGGCGAGGACAAGGAGCATCAGGGACAGGGTCAGGCGCATCAGGGGGACCTCCGGCCGGTTCGCGGCATCGACCCCTCTTTAACACAGCGGTCCCGGCTGCGTTCCTGCGGCGAAACGGGCCGGCCCTGCGGGAAGGCGGGCGGCGTCCGGCTCGACCCGCCTTGACGCCACGCCGCTCATCCGCCATCGCTCGCCCCGTCATGCTCGGGCTTGTCCCGAGCATCCACGTCTTCACCTTGTCCACGTCGCGAGACGTGGATGGTCGGCACAGGGCCGACCACGACGAGAGAGCCGAGCCATGACCAATCTGACCGATCTCGCCGCCACCATCGACGCCGCCTGGGAAGCCCGGGCCGAGATCGGCCTCAACACGAAAGGCGCGGTGCGCGAGGCGGTCGAGCAGGCGATCGAGATGCTGGACGCCGGCCAGGCCCGCGTCGCCGAGAAGGTTGGCGCCGATTGGGTCGTGCATCAGTGGCTGAAGAAGGCGGTGCTGCTCTCCTTCCGCCTGACCGACAACATGATCATCGCCAACGGCCCGGGCGACGCCGTGTTCTGGGACAAGGTGCCCTCCAAATTCGCCGGCTGGGGCGAAAACCGCTTCCGCGCCGCGGGCTTCCGCGTCGTGCCGCCGGCCGCCGCGCGCAAGGGCTCGTTCCTGGCGCCCAACGTCGTGCTGATGCCGTCCTTCGTGAACATCGGCGCCTATGTCGACTCAGGCACCATGGTCGACACCTGGGCTACGGTTGGCTCATGCGCCCAGATCGGCAAGAACGTGCATCTTTCGGGCGGCGTCGGCATCGGCGGCGTGCTCGAGCCGCTGCAGGCCAACCCGACGATCATCGAGGACAACTGCTTCATCGGCGCCCGCTCCGAGGTCGTCGAGGGCGTCATCGTCGGCGAGGGCTCGGTGCTCTCGATGGGCGTCTTCATCTCGGCCTCGACCAAGATCGTCGACCGCGCCACCGGCCAGGTCCATATCGGCAAGGTGCCGCCCTATTCGGTCGTGGTGCCGGGTTCGCTGCCGGGCAAGCCCTTCCCGGACGGCACGCCGGGCCCCTCGCTCTCCTGCGCCGTCATCGTCAAGACGGTCGACGCCCAGACCCGCTCGAAGACCGGCATCAACGAACTGCTGCGGGATTGATCAACAGCCTCCTCGTCATTGCGAGGAGGCAAAGCCGACGAAGCAATCCAGAGCAGCCGCGCGCTTCAGTCTGGATTGCTTCGCTACGCTCGCAATGACGGGGTCCCATCACCCCACCGGCGTCGAAGCGCCCGCCGCCGGCGCCGCCGCACTCACCCCCGCCAGCGCGTCGCGCAGCGCCTGCTCGCGGCTGTGGTCGAGCGAGGTCTTCAGCACGGTGCCGCCGGTGCCCTTGATCGCCTCCAGCACCTTGTCGCCGGTGACGCGCTGGACGAGCACGAAGAGGGCGGCATTTCCCGGCTGCAGGCTCGAGGCCAAATCCTTCATGAAGGCGTCGTTGATGCCGTAATCGGTCAGCGCGCCGCCGAGCGCGCCGGAGGCGGCGCCCAGCGCCGCGCCCGCCAGCGGCATCAGGAAGATCGCGCCGATCAGCAGGCCCCAGAAGGAGCCCGACGCCGCGCCCATCGCCGTGGTGTTGAGCAGCTGGTTCAGCTTCACCTTGCCGCCCTCCTGCATGACCGCGATGGCCGCGTCGCCGATCTCGATCAGATACTCCTTCTGCAGGCCGAACAGCTTCTGCCGCATCTCCTCGGCGCGGGCTTCGGTCGGGTAGACGATGACGACGAGATCGGACATGGGGCTCTCCTGCCGCGGGTGGGATCGCAGACTAGACCGCGCTTCTTGACGGGTCTGTGGCGAGGCCAGCCGAAAGCGGCGGGCCCGGCGCGATCTCGATCAATCGACCGCGGGCGCCTTGGCCGCCTGGGCCGCGCCGCTGCGCAGCGGCAGTTCCTCCATCCGCAGCAGGAAGCCCAGCGCGCAGGCGAAGCCGAGGCAGGTTGCCCCGAAGACATACTGGAACAGCCGCACCATCGTCTCGCGATCGACGCCGTCGAGCCGGATCGATTCATGAGACAGGCCCGGCCCGGCGCTGCCGATGCCGCCGAGCACGATGGCCCCGAAGATCGCCACGATCAGCGCCCCGCCGATCTGGCGGAAGAAATTCGCCGCCCCCGTCGCGGTGCCGAGCTGGTGCGGCAGCACCGCGTTCTGGATCGAAACGGTCGCGACCGGCAGCATCGTGCCGAGCCCGACGCTGATCAGCGCCAGCAGCGCGCAGAAGGGCACGAGCGGCATGCGCCCGGCCTGCCAGGCCAGCAGCGCCACCCCGGCCAGCGCGACGCTGAGACCGATCACCGGTACGCGCTTGTAATTCGTCAGCCGCGTCATCGCCCGCCCCGACAGCGTCGCGCCCATGACCGTGCCCACCGTCAGCGGCAGCAGGCCGAGCCCCGAGGAGGCGGCACTCAGACCCATCACGCTCTCGAAATAGATCGGCAGGTAGATCGTCAGGCCGATGAAGGTGCCCATGCCGAAGCCGGCCGCGACCGTGCCCATCCGCACCACCGGATTGGCGAGGATGTCGAGCGGGATCAGCGGCTCCTGCGCGGTGCGCAGCCGCCAGGCGAAGGCGAGCCAGAGCAGCAGCGACAGCGCCACGAGCCCGCCGATCGGCGCCGACGCCCAGGGGTAATGCGTGCCGCCCCAGGAGAGCGCGAGCAGCAGCGTCATCGTCGCGCTGGTGATCAGCACCGCGCCGAGCAGATCGAGCCTGTGCGGCCGCTCATGCCGCGGCAGGCGCTTCAGCGCCGAACTCGTCATCAGATAGGCAGCCGCGCCGAGCGGCAGGTTGATCCAGAAGATCACCGACCAGTGCAGCCGCTCCGCGATGACGCCGCCCAGCACGGGGCCGAGCAGCGAGGACGCCATGAAGACGGAGGCGATATAGACCTGGTAGCGCCCGCGCTCCTTGGGCGAGACCATGTCGGCGACGATGGTCTGCGCCAGCGCGATCAACCCGCCGCCACCGAGCCCCTGGACGAAGCGCGCCAGCACCAGGAGCCAGAGCGAGGGCGCCAGCGCGCAGGCGAGCGAGCCCGCCATGAACACGGCGATGCCGCTGAGCAGCACGATGCGGCGGCCATGGATGTCGGCGAGCTTGCCATAGAGCGGCGTCACCGCGGTCGAGGCCAGGAGATAGGCCGTCACCACCCAGGGCAGATGCGTGACGTCGCCGAGCTCGCGCCCGATCGTCGGCATCGCGGTGGCGACGATGGTCTGGTCGAGCGCTGCCAGGAACATGGCGAGCATGATGCCGAAGAGGATGCGGCGGATGTCCTCATGCCGCATCGGCGCCTGCGCGGCCGCCGCCTGATGCGCCGGGGGGTCGACCCGCTGATCCATGAAGTGTCGTGCCTGCCCGTGCATCTGAGGAGGGCGCCAGTCTAGGTGGCGGCCCGGCCATGCACCAGAGGCGGGGCGAGCGGAGCCGGTCTGGCGGCCATGCACGGCGGCATGGCGCCTCTCCTGGCGGAGCGCCGAAGGGCATCAGCGGCATGACACCGAAGCGGGACCGCACCGGTCTTATTTTCGCTGCGACCTTACAATCTCAGGTCGGCTTCCCCATGTCGGATTCACGGTCTACGCGAGAAGCCGCCTTTGCGGTCGCTGCCAATCGCCAGGGCCAGCCTCGAGACAAGACGATATTCGGCCGCGCTTCGCCGGGAGGCGAGGAGCGCTGTCGCGCATCGGTTGCCGGAGCGTGGCCGAGGCGCGGGCCGTCATGCGGCTATTGATCTGATCCTGTTCGTTCCCACTGCAAGGACACTCACGTTGATCGCTTATCTGGTTCTGGTTCACCGGTATCCCGCGCAGTTCAAGCGCATGTTCAAGTCGATCTACGATCCCGCCAATCATTATTTGATCCATGTCGACAAGAATTCGGGGCCCGAACTCGAAGCCGATATTCGGCGGTTTCTGCGCGGTTTTCCCAACAGCGCCATCCTTGCGAGCCATCACGCCCGCTGGGGCGGTTACAGCCTCGTCGATGCCGAACTGCGCGGCATGGCGCAGCTGCTGGAAATGGGCGCGGACTGGGAGTTCTTCGTCAATCTCAGCGGCCAGGACTACCCGCTCAAGAGCCAGGACGAGATCGCCACGTTCCTGAAGCGCAACCGCGGCAAGGAGTTCATCAAGGTTCTCGACCAGCGCACGGCGCGGCCCGAGACGATGAAGCGCGTGAGCCGCTATGTCGTCGAATTCGAGAAGCGCATCGTCCGGACGCCGTTCCCGCGCAGCTTCATGGCCGGCGTCTCGCCCTATATCGGCAATCAGTGGATGATCGTCAGCCGCCGCTTCTGCGAGTTCGTCTGCCACGATCGCGAGGCCGAGCGCTACAAGGCGTTCTACCGCAACACCTTCATCGCCGATGAGGGCTTCTTCCAGACGGTGATGATGAACACCGCCGAGCATGGCGAGATCGTCAGCGACGATCTGCGCATGATCGACTGGGTCCCGGACGGCGACATCAAGCTGCGCCCGCGCACCTATCTCGCCTCCGACGCGCCGGAGCTTCTGGCGAGCGCCTGCCTCTTCGCCCGCAAATTCGACGCATCCGTCGATGAGACGATCCTCGATGTTCTGGACGACCACCTCAGCGCCGATGATCTCGCGCCCGCTCTGGCCCCGTCCATCCCGTCGCGCCGGCCGGTCTCGATCCCGGTCCACGCTTCGGTTCCGGTCTCCCAGGCCGCCTTCCTGGCGTCCTGAGCCGCAGCGCAGAACAGAGGTCATCATGTCGCTGAACTTTCCCAATCCGGTCCGCAGCTTCGATGCCGGCCGCTCCTGCGTCAGCTTCTGGGGCTCCGACGCCTCGCTCGAGATCGCCTTCCAGATCGAGATCGACGCGCTGCGCCGGCTCGGCGCCGAGCCGGGCGAGGCCCAGATGCTGGCGACCTTCGACAGCCATCGCGACGCCATCCTGAGCGCGGCCGCAGCAGCCTATGGCCGCCACAAGGGCAGCTATCACCGGCTCACCGTCGCCGACATCGGCGGAAAGGCCTGAGATCATGGCACGCCCTCCCTACAAGACCGGCGATCTGGTCCAGCTCACCGCCGGCTTCCACAACCAGGTCCGGCCCGGCCCCTTCGAGATCACGCGGCTGATGCCGCCGCGTGACAACAAGGAAGAGCAGTACCGCGTCCGCGGCCCCGACGGCCTCGAACGCGCCGTGGGCCATCACGAGATCGAGGAAGAGATCCCGCTTCCCGGCAATACGGCGGGTTAGGCGAGTCTCTGCCTGCCCACGCCAACCGTCATCCTGGGACGACCGAAAGGTCGGCCAGGGATCCATCGGAGGGGGCCGGCGCTCGATGATGGATCCCGGTCTTCGCTGCGCGAAGCCCAGGATGACGGCGCTTTTTCGAGTGGCTCGGGGATAGCGTCCGCATCTTATCCCCGCTTCCCAGACCCATGCCTATTCTCCCCTCGCTCTCCCCGACCGAGGGGGCTTCGCGAGGCGTCGTGTGGCCGGGGAGAGGCGGTGTTCATGGGGGAGGGCCGTCGCGGGCTCGACGCCATGGAGGGACCGTCGTCGTTCGGGCCGAACAGGCAGGCCCCGTCCTTTGCCGGACTTAAAACACGACGCCGGGACCATCAGACAACCGTGCGCGGGGCGAGGTGGTGGCTGTTGACGCTGCCTCGACACGACATTCGACATCGACATCGGCACGCAGCCGTCGACTGCGACGCCACC
>NZ_LSKN01000186.1:0-7112 GCF_001557075.1 Methylobacterium sp. CCH7-A2 | reverse complement strand
AGAGGGGCACGCGTCGCGACGCTGGCATGAGCGGCCTCGAAGATCCGGTCGGTATCGACCGCGACCGGCGAGAGCGCGAGCGCGGCCAGCGCGAGGACGTGCTGGAGCAGCGCCCCCTCCCTGGCGGAAATGATCTCGTCGCGGTCCTCAGGATGCAGCTCGTCTTGATCGAGCGAGAGAGCGAAGCGCTCCGCCCATACCGCATGCTGCCGGGCCTCGGCGAGGAGCAGGCCCGCATCCGCCTTGCGCTTGAGCCAGCTGCGCAAGGTCAGGTGCTCCTCGATGCGGTGGATCGTTGCGCGGCTTGGCGAGGGCCCCTCGCCATGGCCGCGACCGGCGAAGGCGATGGCATCCTGCGCAAGGGTGTGAGCATCGCGATCCTTCAGTCCGAAGGCGATCTCGCCGACATGGCGAAGCTCGTTGTCGCCAGGGTTCTCCAGACTCTGAATGAACGCTGCCCCCTGCTGCCGGCGCGCATGGCGATCAGCGCCGGTGGTCGCCGGCATCAACGCGGCGGCGACGGTCGCGGTCGTGTTGAGCAGGACGAGCGCGTAGAGCTGGGCGAGATGCTGCGACACCTGACCGGGCGGGCTCACCTGGGCGAGTGCGACGAAGCGCGCGACCTGATCGGCATGAAGCCGGGCGCGCTCGACCATGTCGGCGACGCTCGCCGGGTTGCGGATGAAGGCGGCATAGGCCGCCTCACTCGGCTGATGCAGGCGCAGCGCCGCGATCTCGTCGATCACGGGACGCAGGGTCGGATCGAACGGCAGGGTGGCGAGGGTCTCGGTCGCCGTGGCGCCGGGCTGGGGGTAGGTCATGTCGATGGTGCTTTCTGCAATGGAGGTCGTGCTGAGTTCCCAGGGGTGTTTTGGTCCCCGTTCTCACTGTCCCTCTCTCGTCAGCGCCTCCGCTCCGGGCTTGGAGCCCGCAGCTGGGCCTCGCCCGTCTCCGCCTTCATCCTCTTGGTTGTCATCTCACTCAGGAAGCCGATCTGGCCCTTCCCGGCTGATCCGAGCCGCAGCACGGCTTCGGCCTGGCCGAGGTCGGCCCGGGTCACGTGGCGGCGTCCCTCCATGCATGCGAAGCCGAAAGCGATCGGCCAGAGGCGCGACATCGCGCGCGGCGTCTGGGCCATGACCTGCTGGAGCAGCGCGTCTGTCGGGGCAACGAACAGCCCGCCCGTGGCGGCATTCGCCTCGTCGAAGAGCGAGCGCTGGATCGCCAGCATCTGGCTTGGCTCCAGCGTGATCTCGAACGCAATGAGCCGATCGACGATCGAGGGGGGCAGCGGCGAAAGGTCATTCGCCGTCGCGATCCAGATGATGTGATCGGCCCGCAGCGGCACTTCGACGAACTCGTCGGTGAAGCGGCTGGCGTTCTCGCGCTCGAGCAGCGAGTGCAAGACGTTGATCGGCGTCTCGCTCGGATTGAGCGGGCTCGCCTTCTCGATCTCGTCGATGACGATGACGGGCGACGCGCAGCTGGAGTCGATGAGCAGCTGCGCGACCTTGCCGGGGCCGGACGCCCGCCAGATCGGCGCGAGGCCTGAGAACCAGGTGCCTCGGTCGGTGACAAGGTTCATCGGAATCGTCAGGTGGGAGACTCCGAAGGCCTGGGCGAGGCGATGAGCGTAGTAGCTCTTGCCGACGCCCGGGGCTCCCAGCAGGACGCAAGGGTCGAGCCGCAGCGCCTGGCCCCCGGCCATCGCCAGCGTCACCGCGCGGACGATCCAGGCGGTGACCGCCGCAAACTGCGGGCAAGACCGATCGAGAGCGGCGAGACGCGCGATCATCTTGGCTTCGGGGACGATCAGGCTGCGCCAGGAGCCGCGCTCGTCCTGATAGAGACGGTTCCAGAGCGCGCGCTGCCGCGCCTGGGCATGGCCCTCGTCGTCGCTCGTCGCGGTCACGATGCCGTCGCCATGCAAGCGACGATCGACGTCGTGATAGTCGAACAGGTGGAGGCCGATCGGCTCCGGGAGTGGAACGGGAGGCACGGCGGCGACGGCGCGCGTACGGCGCGCGCGGCTGATCTTGCTGGTCATCGAGGGGAATCCAAGTTGGGCTTCACGGGGGTTCTGCGGCTGCAGTCCCGTTTTCCCTTCCCTTCATCGGTGTGGGCGCTGACGTCGGTACCCCCTCACACCCGTACGACGGCGTTCATGTCCGCGGCTAAGGTGAGCGTCTTCAACGGCCTATGCTCCTGGGGATCAGGGAAGGGATCGGCTGGCATCAGCGATCAAAACGCCTCACAATCGGTCCGCCAGGATGAGAGCGGAGACGCGTGGTCCAGGAGTATGATGGGGTGAGTGTCGCAAGTCTCTCTGGCGCGCCGGGTGCCCGCACAGTTCAGTTTCGGGCAGGCGGCCCCCAGATTCCCCTCGACTTGGTGCGCGCACGAGACGCCGGCGAGGTGGTGTTCGTGGTCGGGGCCGGAGCCTCGCGGGGCAGCGGCCTTCACTCCTTTGAAGGTCTGACGAGGACCGTCTTCCAAGAGCTCGCCGGAGCCGACCCCGGGCAACCGAGGACGGTCCCGCACGCAGAGTACGCGGCGTTCAAGAGCAGTGCTTACGACGTTGATCGAACGCAGCTGGAAGCGCGTCTGCGGCGCGGCCCTCCGCTCGAGTCGTGGACACAGGGCACCGCAGACCAGAGGCGCCAGTGGCAGCGCGCCCGTGCGCAAAGGTTTCTCTCCGTTCTCGCACGAGAGGGCGGGCCGCTCTTACCCGAATCGACTGAGTTTGTCGGCGAGATGACGAAGGGGGCGGGACACGACAAGACCGAGCTGACGGTCGACGATCTGCTGGCAGGTGGCGTGCATGTCAGGTCCGTGCCAGAGGGTGACGCCTCCAAGTTCGCGAACTGCGAGAGTGTCGATCTGGTCGTGGCGCTCGAGACCGCGGGGGACGAGCGCGACTTTGGGGGGAGCGACCACGCTGCCGCATTCGTGCGCAGGGAACCCGAGCGCACACTGGAAGCTCTCCTCGCCGCGCCCGATGCGTTCGCGGCGCATGGCGACCTTTGGCGACAGCTTCTTTGGCGTTTGGCGGAGGCCGATTGGATTGAGAGGGCTCCGGTCGAGCAGAAGCAGCGAGTCTTGGACGCGATCGGCAGACTTGACGGTGAGGCGCTCGAGACGACGATCTCGTCCGCGGTGCGGTGGCTGGAGAAATGTGTCGTCGGTCGAGACGAGGCTGTCCTGCCTTTCCTCTCGGCCCAGCAGGACGCCATCATCGAGGTCTGGCATCATCTGGCTTCGCGAGCGTTCCTATCGACCGCCCAGCCTCCCGAAAATCACTTCGGCGCGAATCAGGGCGAAAGGCTCATGCAGCGAGCCTACAACAGCGCTGCGGGCGAGCTTACCTTTGTCGGCTTGGCGCTGCTGGACAAGGCTCGACGCGCCCCGGAGCAGCTCAACGCTAGCGCGCAACAGGCAGAGAGGATCGAGACCGCGATCTGCGAGGTCACGGACCGCGGGCGGCCAGATGTTGCCGCACGATTGGCGGAATGGGCTCACATCGCGGCGGTGCTGATGCCGCGGGCAACCGAGCACCTGGTGCTGGGTCCGATCACCGAGAGCGAGAGTGATGCGGCGCTGTGCCTGCTCGACCTGCACGCGCAATACGGCCGGGGACTGACGTCTGAGCTCTATGGGCGCCTCGAGCCGATCATGGTTCGTGAATCGAAGCGCAATCGGCTGTCGAATAAGGGGGTCGCGCACCTCGTCGGGAGGCTCACCTGGCGAGCTCTCGACCGGCTGTCCGGCACCCAAGCAACCGGATTGTCGCCACCTGAATTGAGGTCGGTCCTTCAGCGGACAAGCGACGAAGGTCGGCGCGCAGCCGCCGACACGGTGCGTGACTGGCTTAAGGGAAAGCCGCTCGAAGAAAGAGCGGACGCTTGGGTAAATACTGGAAGAATCTTTTTCGCACAGTGCTGGGCTTTTGATGTGGCCCTTCGCAGTCCAGAACTGTCGCAGCACTTGGCGAGGATTCCGGCGCTCCTTGGACCGGCCTTCAGGGACGGCGTGACAACGATCGTACCCCTGTTGGTCCCTTTCGAGGTTTGGGATGTCGACACCCTCTTTCTCTATTTCGGATCGCGTCAACAGACGGACGAGGGGCAAGAATTTGCCAGCACCAGCCTGAGGCGAAAGGCAGCTGGGGCGGCCTGGAGTGCAGCGGTCGATCTCCTGGATGCTGCTCTTGGCCCACACCCGAAGGTTGTTCCTTACGATCTTGCTGAATGGCTGACCGATCTGAGATCGTATTCGCACGAGGCCCAAGAGGATCCCCGCTTCAAACGTCTCTTGCGCCTGACCCAGCGTTAGTCTCGGACATTAGCAGGGTCGTCCAAACCGGTTTTGCTGGGGGGCCAGGTTCCGGCTAGCGCCGCGCAGGGCGCGCAGACGCTCGCCGTAGCCGGCGGGCATGGTGGAGCGAAGCAACGGACGAGCGGCAACCGTCTACAGTGGCGCGGGATTCGTCTCGGCCTTGGTGTCGATGAAGTGGGCGATCGTCTGGAGAGTAGCGAGCAGCGTGGCGCGCCTGTTCGCTCCACACAAAGTAGCGAAGATCCGGCGGTCAGCGGCGGCGCCCGCACGGTGTCGTCGGCGAACCGACACTCCTTCGAATGGGGTGGGATGGCGCTCTCAAAGAGGGGCTCGCCCGCTCCCGTCGGCTTATCATCGGTCGGATGCCAGGGGGATGGCGGAAAACGAACGCTTTAAATGTCAGCTATAGGCCAGAATCGCCAGTCGCCTTCCGGCAAATAGGTGGCAGACATTGCCCGCAGACCAGCGCCGGCCTTGCGGCCGACGCCCGCGGTCGTCGTTCTTCCTGAGGGGTTAGGCCGGCGTCGCCGCCTGGCCCTTCTCCACCAAGGCGGCCGCGTCTGGCCCGAGCGCATGGCGCCGCTCGACCAGCCATGCCCGGATTGCCTCAAGGGCCGGCCGCGCCGCCGGCTCGCCCGTCGCCACGAGCTCCTCGCAACGCGCGAGCGCCTTGGGGATGGTCATCCACGGGACTTCGTCCGCTGTCACGAGCCGATGGTTGAGCCAGTCCTGCCCGCGGCGCCGAGCCTCGGGGGAGAGCGTCTCGGGCGCGTTCAGGAACACCTGCCGGATCGCCAGCGAGCGAAGCCGCGGATCCCGGATGTGCTGAGCCGCGAAGCTCGCCCGTAAATCCCAGGGCAGCTGATGCCAGCGCTGGCAGGCCGCGGCATCGGCATTGGAGATGAATCCGCCGGAGTAGAGCTGCTCGTCGACCCAAGGCGAGGGCTCGCGATCGGCGTATCGCCCCTCCAGCGCCAGGGCCAGTTGCCGGGTGAATGTCGGATGCGCCCAGAGCGCCCTGGCGCGGGCGCGATAGACCGACAGCGGCAGCGGCTCGACCAGCGCATGCACCGCCTGGTCCCAGCCGAACAGGATCGGTTGCGCGTTGGTCTTGACCTGCCGGATCGGCGACCGGCCGGCGCGGATCAGCGCAAGGAGCTCTGGCGCCTGCATGCCGAGCAGCCCGGCCGGATCCTCGCTGAGATCGATGACGACCCGCGCGTTCGGGTTCGTCGGTGAGCCGATGAAGGGCGCGACCGGCACCATCCGAGAGAAGCCGCCGAGGACGACGACATCGTCGTCAGCCATCACTCCGTTGGGTCCGCTCTTGTTCGCGTTCGCCAACATCGCCGCCATGGTCGTTGGGGCCCGATCAAGCAGGAGCTTGAACAGGTCGCGTGTCGCGCGCACGTCGGCGAGGGCATCATGAGCGGCGTCCTCGCTGAGACCGATCCCGTTGAAGCGGCAGACTTCGCCGAGCTTCAGCACCGGCTTGCCCTCGGGGCTTTGCGGCAGCAGGATCGCCCCAAGCTCGAGCATCGTCACCGCGCGCAGCATGACCAGAACATCGGCGCGGCCATGCCCCGTCATCGAGCCCGCATAGGGCGGCAGAAGGGTTTGAAAGTTAGATTGTCTAACGATTTCATCATCATAGGAGATGTTATTATAGCCGACGATCATGCAGGGCCTGCAGTCGGTCATGATCCGGCCGATCTGCGCCATCATCTCCAGATGGCTCAGCGGCTGGTCCTCAAGCATCGTCGGCGTGATGCCAGTGACAAGCAGCGCGTCGACCGAAGGGGTTACATGCGCCGGTAACCGGCAGCGCAGCGTCAGCTCCCTCTGGATGCGCAGCTCGGCATCTGTCTGCACGAACGCCGCCTCAAGGGGGACGTCGAAGCAAGCCTGGAGGCCGCTCGCCTCAAGATCATAGAAGAGATAGCCCATCACGCCGCCCTCAATGCGCCGGGCCAGCGGGCCGGTCGAGGGGGATCAGGACGACGCCGGCTCGGTCGCCATCCGCCTGCATCGCCGCCTCCGCCATGATGGCGGCATTCGAGCGGGCGACCTCGTGCGGCACACGGATGAGGGCCTCGAAGACGCTGACCTTCAACATGAGGACGTCGCGATCCTCGGTCGGGATCTCGGCGAGGAGGATCGCCATGCGCCGGGCGGCCATGCGGGCGCCTTGTGCGATCTGATAGCCGTTCAGCCCGTGCACGCCGTCATAGCGTTCCGGCGCCGCCTCGATCCGCCGGGCGTGGTGCATGTGAGCCTGGAAGCGGGCGAAGAGCTCTTCGGCCCCCAGCACCCCACGGTAAGCCCGCACATACAGCGCGAGTTCGTCCTCCTGCGGCCCCGGCTCGTCGCGGCGGCCGACCTTGTCCTGGTTCGTCATCTTGTTTGTCCATGGAGCGCGGACCCGGGGGCCGCTCCTGAGGCGCCTAATCCCGGGGGTAACCCAACACAGGTCCCACCATCTTCTTCTCCCTCGCCTCGAGCCGCTGCCGTCGTGCGCAGACGCGTTCCGACTTGACGGTCAGCTCGACATTGTTCTTGTTATGTTCGCGCCACCGATCCACCAGCCCCCAGGACCGTCATGTCCGCCGAACGCCAGCCCGCAGAGCCTGAAGCCGACACCGTCTTCCCGACCGACGCCGATATCGACGCCGTGCTCTACGAGGCCAAGGGCGATGCGAGGGCGGCGATCCGCATGCTGCTGGTCGATCTCGACCTCCTGGCGCGCGATCACAACGCCACGGTCTCGCATGGCTACG
>NZ_LSKN01000185.1:0-650 GCF_001557075.1 Methylobacterium sp. CCH7-A2 | reverse complement strand
GGCATAGACGACCCAGTCGGCTCGCCGCAGCGGTGCCAGCAGGGCGGCGAAGGCACCAGCTTCGGCGAACGGGCCGAGATCGCCATGGAAGGCGAGCCGCCCCGCCGCGTGCAGGGCTGCGAGCCCTTCGAGGAAGAGACGTCGGAACAGCCGCGAGAGCACGCGCACCGGCAGGAAGAAGCCGGGCCTGCACGCGATCCATCGCGAGCCGTCGAGCGACAATCCGCCTCCGGGCGCGATGATGTGGAGATGGGGATGGTGCGTCATCGCCGAACCCCAGGTGTGCAGGACGCTGGTGAAGCCGATGCGGGCGCCGAGATGCCGGGGATCGATGGCGATGGTGGCGAGCGTCTCGGCCGCGGCCCGGAACAACAGGCCATAAACCTCGGCCTTGTTCTGGTAGGCGATGGTCGCGATCGGCGCCGGCAGGGTGAAGACGAGATGGTAGTATGGCACGGGCAACAGATCGGCCTGCCGGTCCGCGAGCCAGTCCTTCGCCGCTGTACCCTGGCAACGCGGGCAGTGCCGGTTGCGGCAGGAGTTGTAGGCGATCGTCGGGTGATCGCAGTCGGCACAGCGCATGACATGGCCGCCGAGCGCAGCCGTGCGGCAGGCCCGGATCGCACCGATCACCTTGAGCTGGCCGCGGC
>NZ_LSKN01000184.1:0-237 GCF_001557075.1 Methylobacterium sp. CCH7-A2 | reverse complement strand
TCAAGGCCTTCACCGACGCCAATCCCGAGACAACCAACCAGGGCCGGTTCCTGGCAAGCCGGCCCGTCCCGGCCTCTTGGGTCGGCGTTAGCTACTGGGCAATCCACCCCTACACTCTGACCAATGCCCACGGGGCGACGCAGATCGTGAAGTTCAAGCTGTCGCCGAAGGGCGGCGAAATTGGGTTGAGCGACGAGGACGCCAAGGGCAAGCCGGCCGACTTCCTGGTCGACGAGT
>NZ_LSKN01000183.1:0-122775 GCF_001557075.1 Methylobacterium sp. CCH7-A2 | reverse complement strand
TCGTCAGTTCAAATCTGGCCCCCGCAACCAAAATCAAACGATCAAAACGCCCGCAGCCAAAACTGCGGGCGCTTTCGCGTCGTGTCGATCCTTCTGCCGTCAGCGCGACCGCAGCGGCAGGGCGGCGCTGCGCAGCAGCGAGACGAGCTGGCTCTGCTGGTGCGTCCGGGTCTTTTGGAAAATGCGCGCCAGATGTGTGCGCGCCGTCGAAATCCTGACATTCTGGACGGCCGCGGCTTGCGTCAATGACTGTCCGGAGGCCAGCGCCGAGGCGACGCGTGCTTCCGCCTCGGTCAGCTGGAAGAGTTGACGGCAACCGGCGACAAAATCGGTCGCCGGCTCGAGCCGTTTGAGGGCCAGCATCGCCCGCCGCGGCCGGCTCCCGGCCGTGATCGGCGTGGCCGGAATCAGGCAGGCAGACAAGGCCGGCCGCCCTTCGCGACGATCCCGGATCAGAAGACTGCTCCGTCCCTGGTCGAGCGGCTGCTCGCCCCAGCGCAGGGCGGCCTCGACGCCCTGTTTCAGCAGCCGTTGATCGCCGGAATTCCTGGCGAAGAGACGCCCTTGATGGAGACCGAGCGGCGAGTCGGTCTCCATCAGGATCATCTCCGCCTCGGCGTTGGCATAAGTGACACGCAACTCGCCATCGAGCAGCAGGATCGCCATGGCGACGGCATCGAGGGCATCGCGGGTCTCGTCGCGCTGCCATCTCACCTGGCTCATCTCGGTGCTGACCAAGGCGATCCGGCGCAGAAGCGGCGCGAGTGACTGCAGCAACGCGGCGTCATCGTCGCCAAAGGGCTCCTGGCGTTGCCCACGCTGGACATCGAAGAACCATTGACTCGGGCCGATCTCAGCCAGCCGGCAGCCGAGACCTCCATACATGTCCTGCGGCGCCATCCACTCCTGCCAGGCGCGGCTGGAGCGCAGCGCAGCCTCACCGAACAGGGCGTTGTCGCGATAGACGCTGCCGATGGGCACACAGCGGAGCCCCTCTGCGAAGCGAATGAAGTCTTCAGCGAGATCCTCGTAGCAGCGACGCTGCATCACCTCGTCGCTGTTGGTGGCGATGGCATCGGCGGCTGTCAGGCCTGGACCCAGCCGGGCGAGACAGGCTTTCGAGCCGTCGAAGAGCTGGCGCAGCCGTTCGACGGCATCCGGCATCTGGGCGCTGTCGAACGCGCCGGCGAGCAGGCTATCAGCCGTGGCTGCCACCGCATCGACGCTGGGACGGGACATCGCCACGCCTCACCCTCCAACCAGCCTCAGCACCAAGGCGGCCGGACCATAGCAACGCGACGTCTTTGGATAAAGTCCAAAAGCAGTCCAAAGCACAGGGGTTCGGCAAGGCTGGCGCTAGACGCGGGCAAGACCGATGAGCTGGTCGAGGTCGGCCTGGCAGCCGAGCGCGTCGAAGACCCCGGCCCGGCGCGTCGCAACGGCGCCGGCCGCAGCCGCCTGACGCAACGCCTCGGCGGTGCCCAGGCCGCGTGCCAGCGCCACGCCGAGCGCCGCCGCAAAGGCATCGCCGGCGCCCAGCGTGTCGACGACGTCGACGGGAAAGGCTGGCTGGCCGATGGCGCCCTCATGTCCGAGCGCGACGGCGCCGGCCGCGCCCAGCGTCAGCACGACCAGCCTCGGTCCGCGAGCCAGAACCGCCGGCCCCAGCTCCGAGACGAAGCGGGCCGGCTCGGCCGGATCGATCGCGCCGGGCAGGACCGTCTCCGCCAGCGCCTCGGCTTCGGTCTGGTTGAGCACAAGGATGTCGGTCGTCGCCAGGATCTCGTCCGGGATTGGCCGGAAGGGCGACGGATTGAGCAGGGTCGTGACGCCGGCGCGACGCGCCAGCGCTAAGGCCTCAGCGATGGGGCCGTCGGCGATCTCGAACTGCGCCATCACCATGGCGGCAGCGGCGATGCGCTCCGCAGCCTCCCGCACATGGTCGGCCGACAAGGCGTGGTTCGCTCCGGGATCGACGGCGAGGCAGGTTTCGCCGTGAGCGTCGGTGAAGCCGACGCCGCTTCCCGTCTTGCCGACGACGCGGATCAACATCGACGCAGGCAGATCGGCCTGTGCCAGAGCGGGCGCGGCGAAGGCGGAGGCGAGATCGTCGCCCACCGCCAGCAGCCCGTCCACCTCGGCGCCGAGACGCCGCGCAGCGACGGCGAGGTTCAGTCCCTTGCCGCCGGGCTCGATCATGACGATATCGGCCGCAAGCGACTCGCCCGGTCGCGGGAACCGCTGGACCTTGGCCGAACAGGACAGGACGAAGCTTGCCAGCACGAAGACGGAGCCTGCAGCCATCGTGTCCGATCCCCTTTCGCAGTCCGTCAGCGCCGCCCGCGCATCTGCCTGCCGATGACATTGCCGCTCAAGCCCAGCAACGTGCGGAGGCGTCCGCCGTTCCAGGATCTGCTGGATCTCCGCGACGACACGGCGCAGCCGCTCTACCAGCAATTGGAAGATCAGCTGGCGCGCCTGATCGGGACTGGGACCTTGCCACCCGGCACGACCCTGCCGGCGGAGCGACAGCTCGCCGAGCGTCTCGCCATCAGCCGCTCGACCGTTCAGCGGGCCTATAACGCGCTGCGGTCGAAGAAGCTGCTGAGCGCGCAGGGGCGGCTCGGATCGATCGTCCAGGGCACGACAGGGCGCCTGCATTCGGGGATGGACCGTCTGAAAGGCTTTACCGAGGAGATGCGCGAACTTGGACGCGTGCCATCGTCGCGGATCCTGGAGCGAACCGTCGTCAGCGATCCCACCATCGCCGCTCTGTTCGGTCTGGACGACTCCGCGCGTTTTTTGAAGCTCGTTCGGGTGCGAAGTGGCGATGGAGTGCCTCTCTCGCGCGAAACCGGCTGGTACAACCTCCAGCGGGCTCCGGAGCTCGAACAGGCCGATCTCGGCGGGTCGGTTTACGCGGCGCTGGCCCAACTGGGCGCGCCGCTCGAACGCTGCGACCAGACCATCGAGGCCGCGCAGCCGAGCGCGGAGGAATCCGCGATTTTCGGCTTCGATGAGCCGGTACCCTGCCTGCTGATCAAACGCCGCAGCTTCGCTCGTGACGGCGACATGCTCGAATATGTCGAGGGCCTCTTCCGGGGCGACAGCTACACCTATCGGCTTTCGCTGCGGATCTGACGATACCGCCCACGCGGCGCCGCACGATCCCGATGAACCAGCAGCCCCGTCGGCGCGACCAACAGAAGGAACACGACCACGCCGTCTGACAGGGCGCTTCCGGGCCAGCTGTCACGCAAGGAACCGCGAAGATGCTCGAAATCGAGGACGCTCCTCGCATGTCCATGATCTTCAGCCTGCCGCATCCGGCTTCACCCCAGCCTCTCCCGTCCTGCTGCGCTCCCGCACGCGATCCGGGCCGAGGTGCCAAACCCCTCTTCGTGATCGACGCCGAACTGCGCGTGCATTTCCGCAATCAGGGCGCCACGGCGCTGACCCGTGAGGGGCTCAGCGGCGAGGGCCGTCTCATCTGCTCCGACAAGCTCTTCGCGGCCCGTCTCCAGACCTGGCTCAAGCGGCGCTTGGCCGGCACGGCCTCCGAGGAGATAAGGCTGCCGCTGCTGATGCGCTGCGGCCGCCAGACGGTCATCGATGCCGTCCATCTCGGCGGGGCCGGCATGGATCTCTTCATCCTGACGGTCGACGATCCCCAGCGCATGATCGACCGCAATGTCGACGAAGTCGCCGAAGCCTGCGGGCTGACGCCCACCGAGGCGCGGATCCTCGGCCTCATCGTCAAAGGCATGGACACGGTCGAGGCCGCCCGCAAGCTCGGCATTGCCCGCACCACGGCGCGCACTCATCTCCAGCGCCTCTTCGCCAAGACCGGCACCGCCCGGCAGAGCGAACTCGTGCGCTTCGTCGCGACCTTCGTCGAGGAGGCCGCCTGAGCGCGAGAGCGCCGCTCAGTCCCGGCGCAGCCCGTCGATCCAGCCGCCGACAAGGTTGCGGGCGAGCAGGAATTCGGGACTGAACGTGGTGCGCCGCAAGGGTTCGACCGAGATTGGCCCTGCGAGAAAGGCACGCTCCTCCGCCAGCGCCTGCACCGCCTCGGCATGGCTGACCGCCCGGAAGGCGATCTGTGTTCCTGGGCGTGCCTGGGCAAGGCGCCCGAGATCGGCGCCGATCACCGTCGCGATCTTCGGATAGCCGCCAGTCGACTGCCGGTCCGCCATCAGCACGATCGGCTGCCCTTCGCCCGGCACCTGGATGGCCCCCATGGCAACCCCATCCGATGGGATGTTGAAACCCAGCCGGTGGCTCAGCACAGGGCCTTCGAGGAAGCAGGCCATGCGGTCGCCTCGCTCCGAGATTCGCCAGGGCCCGGCGAGAAAGGCGGCGAAGACGTCGGCGGCGAAGTAATCGTCCTGGGGGCCGGGCAGCACGCGAATGAGATCGGCAGGTCGGTCCAGCAGGGGGGCGTGGATTTCGCCAGGGCCGGTGGTGCCGCCTGTCTCCATCCCCACGGGCAGACTGTCCCCGGCGCGGAGCAGGCGCCCTCCCGGGCCGCCCATGCCGGTGCGCAGATGGGTCGCCTGCGAGCCCAGCACGGACGGCAGGCAGATGCCCCCGGCCACTGCCAGATAAGCCCACATGCCGTCATCGCCGGCGCGCACCCTCAGGGTCGAGCCCGGTTCCAGGCGCAGCACGGCAGCGGCCGGCAGCGCCTCGCCATCCAGCGTTACGCGGAACCTGCCCCCCGCCACGGCCACGCCGAGTGGCCGGTCCTCGGTTGTGACCTCGATACCGCCGAGCGAGACCTCGATCGCGGCTGCGCCCATCTCATTGCCAAGCGCCCGGTTGGCGACCGCATGGGCGAACGGGTCCATCGGCCCAGCGACTGTGACGCCATAGCGCAAATAGCCATGGCGCCCGCGATCCTGGACGGTCACGCCCGGCCCGGCGGATAGAATGCGTAGCGCCGTCATGCCGGCTGCCTGCGGGCGATGCGCTCGCCCGTCTCGGCGCGGGCCTCCAGGGACGCGAAGGTATGCTCGTCGATGGGCTCGAAGCACAGGCTGTCGCCTGGCTCGAACAGGAAGGCGCTGCTCCGCTCGGGTGCATAGAGCCGCTCGGGCGTGCGGCCGACGACATACCAGCCGGTGGGCATCGCGAAATGGGCGACGGCGCAAAGCCCACCGCCGACCAGCACGGCCCGGCTGTCATGCGGCGGGCGGGGGCGGGGCCGGCGCGAGATCGCCAGCGGTTCCGGCAGGCCTCCGAGATAGGTGAAGCCCGGGGAAAAGCCGTACATGTAGACGCGGTAGCGCCCGGCGGCGTGGAGCTCGGCGGCCCTGTCCGCTGTAAGCCCGAGAAGCCCGGCCATCTCGGCCAGGTCCTCGCCATGGGGCGGCGCATAGCAGCAGGGCAGTGTCCAGAGTGCGCTGTTGCGGCTGGCGACCGGCGCGGGGCCGGACAGGGCCGCCCTCACATGGGAAACCAGCCGGGCCCGGTCGAGCCGCAGCGGATCGTAATGGATCATCAGCGAGCGATAGGTCGGCACGAGTTCGCGCAGGCCTTCGGGCGGATTGGCCGCCAGTGCCGCGTCGAGCGCGAGAACCCGGTCGCTCAGCGCGGGGTCGACGCTGCGGCCGAATTCGACCACCAGGGCCGCTTCCCCTGCGTCGAGGAATTTCGGGGCAGCCGGCGCATCCTGGCTCATGCGAACGGGGCGAGCCCGATGCCGGCCTCCTCCAGCGCCGCCCTCACGGCGCGAGCGGTCGCGACCGCATGGGCGGAATCGCCATGGACGCAGACGGATTCGATGCCGGTCGGCAGGCGCCGGCCCGACAGCGTGATCAGCGCGCCCTCGCGGACCATCGCGACGACGCGCTCGGCCGCCTCGCGCGCATCGGTGATCATGGCGCCCGGCAGATGGCGCGCCACGAGTTGCCCCTCCTCGGTGTAGCCGCGATCCGCGAAGATCTCCTGATGGACCTTCAGCCCTGCCGCCTCGCCGGCCGCGACCTGCTGCGTCAGCGCGGTCGCGAGAAATCCCAGCGTCGGATCGACCGCCTTGATCGCGCGAGCGATCGCGTCCGCCACGGGCCGCTCCTCGCAGGCGATGTTCCCGAGCGCGCCATGTGGCTTCACATAGCTGATGCGGTGGCCCGCATAGGAGGCAAGCGCGGCAGCGGCACCGATCTGATAGGCAACGAGCCGCTCGATCTCGCCCGTGCTGAAGGGGATGCGCCGCCGTCCGAAACCCCAGAGATCCGGGAAGCCCGGATGAGCGCCGACCGCCACCCCGTTCTGCCGCGCGAGCGCGAAGGCATTGGCCATGATCTCCGGGTCCCCCGCATGCAGGCCGCAGGCGACATTCGCCGAGGTCACGATCGAGAGCATCGCCGCATCGTCGCCGCAGCGATAGGCGCCGAAGCCCTCCGCGAGATCCGAGTTGAGATCGATCCTCTGCATCGTCCGTCCATTCTCGCTGCGCGGCGTGGGAAGGCGGCCGCGAGCGCCGAGCTTAGGACGTGGAGCCTGCGCAGAGAAGTCCGCGACGGGCGCCTCCAACCTTCGTCGCGACGTTCCGATTGGAACATTACCTTAGGTTATCCTTAACGGTTGTGTCCCAGCTTTATGCCGGCTCATCACTGCCCCGGACCCCCCCCCCGATGAAGATTTTGACTGCCCGGATCGCGTCTCTCACGGTGGGCGCGAAAATCGCCGTGATCATGGCACTCATGCTGCTGCCGATCGGGCATCTGACGCTGCTTTTCGTCCAACAGGTTCGCAAGGACATCGCCTTTTCCGCGCTCGAGGTCACCGGCGCCCGGGTGCTGAGTGATGTCTGGGCGGCGCTTGCGGCCAGCACTGCGCCCGCGGCGTCGGCCGATCGGCTCGCGAGCGAGGCGCGCCGTGTCGCTGCCCAGCAGCCAGCCGCCGAGGCTTTGAAGGCCGGAGAGGCGATGCGGGCTTTCGCCGGCGCTCTCGGCGAAGGCAAGGACCGCAACGCGGCCTGGGACGCCGGCCAGGCCGCCATCCAGAAGATCGCCGACGGCTCCAACCTCACCCTCGATCCCGATGTCGACTCCTACTACGTGATGGATGTTGTCGCCGTCCGGCTGCCGGAATTGGTGATCGCGCGGGCTGCGCTCGACGCCGCGATGCAACCGGCCCTGATGGGCAACAAGGTCACGCCCCGTCAGCACGACGCGCTGGTTCAGGCGGCGACGCGCTACGACATCGCGCTTTCGGCTGTGCAGTCCTCCCTCGCTTCCGGTGTCGCAGGCAATACCGATGGCAGTCTGGGGGCTGCCCTCGCCGCCGTCCGCAGCGGCTTCGAGAGCGCCGGCGCGGCGGTCTCGCGCCAGGCCGCTGCGCTGCGCGAGGACTATGCGATGGAGCGCGCGCCCTCGCTGCGCCAGCCGGACGCTCAGGCCGCTGCAAGCGCTTTTGCGGCCGCCTCCGACGCGCTCTGGCGCGGTGCGCAGACCCAGCTGATCCGCCTGATCGAGGCTCGTATCGGCGGGATCGAGTCGAAGGCGATGCGCGATCTCGTCATCGCGGCGCTGGCGGCGCTTGTCGTCTTCGGTTGTGCGCTCGGCTTCGTCCGCACCATCCGCAACCCGCTCGGCGATCTGGTCGCGTCCCTGCGGCGTCATGAGGCGGGGGATTTTTCCAGACCGGTTCCGCATACCGCCCTCGCCAACGAGATCGGCGAAATCGCGCGCGCTGCCGATCAGGGACGGGCCGAGGCGGGCCGCACGGCCCTGACGGTCTCGGCCATGAACCAGTCGCCGACGATGCTGATGATCACCGATCCTGAGGAGCGGATCACCTTCATGAGCGCCTCGCTGCTGCGCCTGCTGAAGCAGCTGGAGCCGACGTTCCAGGCGGCCTCGCCGGGGTTCAGGGTCGAGGCGATGATGGGCGAGCATATCGACTGCTATCGCACCAACGCCAATCTCAAGCGCCAGCTCATCCTCGACAACGGCCAGGTCAGGAAGGTGCGCTACGATGTCGGCGCAGAGGCGATCATGGTCGACATGGCCTATATCAGCGATGCGGGTGGCAACACGATCGGCCACACGCTGATCTGGCGCAATGTGACGGCCGAGTTGCGCAGCGAGGCCGAGGTCGCGGCCGTTGTCGAAGCCGCCCGTGCTGGCGATTTCTCGGCCAGGCTGTCGCTCGACGGCAAGGAGGGGTTCGTTCGCGACATCGCCATCGGCCTCAACCAGGTTTCAGCCGTTGTCGAGGACGCGACGGCCGACTTCGCCCGGGTCATGCAGGCACTGGCTGCGGCCGATCTCACCAGCCGCGTGACAGGCGAGTATCAAGGCGTCTTCCAGACGCTGAAGGAGGCGATCGACGACACGGTCGACCGCCTCTCGGCGACTGTGAGGACCATCCAGGTCACCTCGGCCGATGTCGGCCTCGCTGCGCGCGAAATCAACCTGGGCGCAAACGACCTGTCGAAGCGGACCGAGGAGCAGGCCTCGAGTCTCGAGGAAACCGCGGCGACGACGGAGCAGCTCGCGGCTTCCGTCAAGGCGGCTGCGAACGCGTCCCGTCAGGCCGTTAAGCTCGCCGAGGAAGCGATGGCGGTGGCGGGCAAGGGCGGAGCCATCGTCTCGGACGCGGTCGATGCGATGACGCGCATCGAAGCCGCGTCGCAGAAGATCTCGGACATCACCACCGTGATCGACGGCATCGCCTTCCAGACGAATCTTCTGGCGCTCAACGCCGCCGTCGAGGCGGCCCGCGCCGGCGACGCCGGCAAGGGCTTTGCCGTCGTGGCATCCGAAGTTCGCACCCTCGCGCAGCGCGCCGGCGACGCCGCCAAGGACATCACGACGCTCATCGCAGAGTCCGGCAGCGAGGTTCAGCAGGGTGTCGGACTGGTCCGCTCGGCCGGAACGGTTCTGGAGCAGATCGTTCAGGCCTCGCGCAAGGTCGCGAGCACCGTTTCGGAAATCTCGTCCGCCACCTCCGAACAGGCGAACGGCATCGACGAGATGAGCCAGACCGTCGCGCATATGGACGAGATCACCCAGCAGAACGCGGCGCTGGCCGAAGAGAGCGCGGCATCCGCCGGCTCGCTCTCGGGGAAGATCGGACAGCTCAACGACCTCGTCGCGGCTTTCAGGACCGGGCCCGAGGCCGGCTCAGCCGGCCAGATCGCCGCTTCGACGGCGACCGAGCCCGCACGCCTGCGCCAGCTTGCCGAAGCCGCCTTCGCCCAGACCAAGGCGCGGGCGCCACGTGCAATGCCCCGGCCGGCGGCTTCGCAACCGCAGAGCGCGGCCCCTGCTCCGGCTCCGGCCAAGAAGGTTGCCAACAGCCATGCAGGCGGGTCGGGGTGGGAAGAGTTCTGAGGTGGTTTTCAGGGCATCGCGCTTGGCCTGACTGCCCGCGCCTGACGAGGGCCCTGCCGATCCGGCAGGGCCCTTTTTGCTGAAATGGGGGCGTCTGTCGCCATCCAGCCTGTCGGATGTGTTCGCCCGCTGTACCGCTAGACCTCGATTGACAAGGCGCGCACGCGGCGCGCAGTATGCAGCATACAATAAGAATGGCGGCACGAACCGCCATGGCACGGGCAGGGAACATCGGAGGAGCGGACATGCGCGCACGCAGATCCGTCATTGGCACGCGTCGGTGGGTCTCGTCGCGACAGGCTCCGCTCCGACCCAGCGTCCGGACCGCGATGGGTCGATCGGCTTCCTCACGACTGACCGGTCGCTGGGCTAACCGACCGTGATGCCTCTGTCCCGATTCCTGCTTCGCCAGCTCGAAAACCTCCTGATCCTCGCCTTCGTGGTGATGATCGCGATGGTCTTCGGCAATGTCGTGCTGCGCTACCTGTTCAACTCCGGCATCACCATGTCGGACGAAGCCTCGCGCATGATTTTCGTCTGGCTGACCTTCGGCGGAGCTTTCCTCGTGGCGCTCGAAGGCGGCCATCTCGGCATGACGGCGATCGTGCAGATGCTCGGACTGCGCGGCCGCCGGTTGGCGCGACTCGTGGCCGAGAGCCTGTCGCTGTTCTGCATGGGCCTGCTGGTCTTCGGTTGCTGGCAGCAGAGCAGCCTCAACATGGCCAATCTCTCGCCGGTGATGGGTGTGCCGACCGCGATTTTCTACATCGCCGGCCTCGCCTGCGGCCTCGGCATCGGGGCGATCAACCTCGTCACGCTGATCCGGCTGCTGACCGGCCGCGTGCCGCCGGGAGAACTCGTCATCGGCGCCGAATCGGAGGAAATGGCCGGGTTCGAGGCCCAGCGGCAGGAGCCGCCGCGCCCATGACCGTCCTCGTCTTCCTCGTCTCGCTGCTCGGCGCGATGGCGCTCGGCATGCCGATCGCGATCTCTCTTCTGGTCTGCGGCGTCGCGCTGATGCTGCATCTGGGCATGTTCGACGCGCAGATCCTGGCGCAGAACCTGATCGGCGGGGCCGACAGCTTCCCGTTGATGGCCGTGCCCTTCTTCATGCTGGCCGGCGAGTTGATGAATGCGGGCGGGCTGTCCAAGCGCATCATCGCCTTCGCGATGGCGCTCGTCGGCCATGTCCGCGGCGGGCTCGGCTATGTCGCCGTCGTCGCGGCCATCGTCATGGCCAGCATCTCCGGCTCGGCTGTGGCCGATACGGCGGCGCTCGCCGCCCTGCTGATCCCGATGATGCGGCAGGCCGGCTACCGGCTCGACCGCAGCTGCGGGCTGATTGCGGCCGGCGGCATCATCGCGCCTGTGATCCCACCCTCGATCGGCTTCGTGGTGTTCGGCGTCGCGGCCGGCGTTTCGATCACCCGGCTGTTCCTGGCCGGCATCGTGCCGGGCCTGCTGATGGGCCTCGCGCTCGTCATCACCTGGTATGTGCTGGCGAAGGACGAGCCGGTTTCGCCCCTGCCGCGGCCGAGCGTCCGCAGCATCGCGAAGGCCGCGTTCGACGGTCTGTGGGCACTGCTTTTGCCCTTCGTGATCATCGGCGGCATGAAGCTCGGCGTCTTCACTCCGACCGAGGCCGCTGTCGTGGCCGCGGTCTATGCCTTCGTGATCGGGATGTTCGTCTATCGCGAATTGCGCATCGAGCATCTGCGGCCTGCGCTGCTGGCGGCGTTGAAGATGTCGGCCTCGGTCATGTTCCTGGTCGCGGCGGCGCTGGTTTCGGCCTGGCTCATCACCATCGCCAACATCCCCGCCGAGGTCGGCGCGATGCTGGGTCCGCTGATCGAACACAGGACGCTGCTGATGGCGGCGATGATGCTGCTCGTCATCGTCGTCGGCACCGCGCTCGACTTCATCCCGACCGTGCTGATCCTGACGCCGGTGCTGATGCCGATCGTCAAGCAGGCGGGCATCGACCCGGTCTATTTCGGCGTCCTCTTTATCATGAACAACGCCATCGGCCTGCTGACACCGCCCGTGGGCACCGTGCTCAACGTGGTCTGCGCCGTCGGCCGCGTTCCGGTCGACAAGGTCGTGCGCGGCGTCATGCCCTTCCTGCTGGCGCAGATCGCGGTGCTCACCCTGCTGGTTCTGATCCCGGACATCGTGACCGTGCCGGCGAAATGGTTCTACGGGCGCTGAGGAGGCGCCGCGTCGAAAACGAGAAACCACAAGAACGACACCCAAGGAGGACAACGAGATGACCCTCACCAGGCGCCATGCCTTGATCACCGCCGGCTCTGGCCTCGCCCTCTTCGCCATCGGCCGGCCGGCCCTCGCCCAGGCCACGAAGCTGCGCTTCGCCCATCCCCATCCTGAGGCCGACAGCTGGCACAAGGCGGCGCTCCAGTTCGCCGAGAAGGTGAAGGCGAAGAGCAACGGCCAGATCGAGGTCCAGATCTTCCCGAACGGCGCGCTCGGCTCCGACCCGCAGACGATCAGCGCGGTGCGCGGCGGCTCGCTCGACATCTGCCTGACCGGCAACCCCTTCTTCACCGGCCTCGCGCCCAAGCTCAACGTGCTCGACCTGCCCTTCCTGTTTCAGAGCCGCAAACATGCGGCCGCGGTGATGGACGGGCCGATCGGCGACGGGCTGCGCAAGGAGCTCGAAGGCTCCAACCTCAAGGCGCTGGCGACCTGGGAGATCGGCTGGCGCAACCTCACCAACAGCCGCCGCCCGGTTGCGACGGCCGCCGACATCAAGGGCCTGAAGATCCGCACCACGCCGAACCCGGCCCATATCCGCGCCTTCCAGTTGCTCGGCGCCGTGCCGACGCCGATGGCCTTCACCGAGCTGTTCTCGGCGCTCGAGACCGGCGCGGTCGACGGGCAGGAGAACCCGGTGACGCTGATCCTCAATGCCAAGTTCGCCGAGGTGCAGAAGCATCTCTCGCTGACCCGCCACGCCTTCACCACGGGACCGGTGGTGATGAACAAGGCGAAGTTCGACGCGATGGCGCCCAATCTCCAGAAGATCCTCGGCGAGACCGCGATCGAGCTCGCCGCCGTCCAGCGCCAGATGAACGAGGACACGGAAGGCTCCAGCCTCGCCGCGCTGAAGAAGGCCGGCATGCAGGCGGTCGAGAACCCCGACCGCGAATCCTTCTCGAAGATCGTCGCGGCCGAGGTCGAGAAGGAGTTCGTCACCAAATTCGGCGGCGAGACGCTGGACGCGATCAAGAAGGCCGCGGTCTGATGGAGATCATCGACCTCTCCATGCCGATCGAGCCGCATTTCCGCTGGCCGGTCGAGCTGGCGATCAAGGGCGACATCGCCGCGGGGGACCCGTTCCGGGTCTCCCGCATCAGCATGACCTGCCACGGCTTCTCGCATGTCGATGCGCAGGCCCATGTCATCGCCCACAGCCCGACGATTGAGGCGACCGCGCTCTCGCGCGTCGTCGGCCCGTGCCGCGTGCTCGACCTGCGCGACGTCGCCCCCAACCAGGCAATCGATGCCGAGAGACTCGCCGCGGCCGATCCCGGCGGGCCGGAGGGCGAGATCCTGCTGCTCTCCAGCGGCTGGGACACGAAGCGCGACTACCGCACGCGCGAGTTCTGGCTCGATGCGCCCTATCTCACCCGCGAGGCGGCGCTCTGGCTGAAGGATCGCAAGCCCACCGCGCTCGCCTTCGACTTCCCGCAGGACTATCCGATCCGCCTGCTGCTCGACGACAAGCACGTGCCCTTCGACCAGCACGTCACGCATGACATCTGCCTGCGCGCCGGCATCACGCTGATCGAATATGTCGTCAACACCGGCGCGCTGAAGAACCCCCGCACCTTCCTCTGCGCCGCCCCGCTGAAGCTGCCCAACGCCGACGGCTCCCCGGCGCGGATCTTTGCCATCGAGGGGATGGGCTGAGGAGAGGCGCTTTTCGGGCCGATCGCGGAGAGCGCCTTTGATGGGATGGCGCGTCTGGAGTGTGCCGATTGTCTCGGGCCCGCCGCCGTCATCCCGGGCTTGCCCCGGGATCCATCGGAGGCCTCCGGCGCTTGACGATGGATTCCGGATCGGCGCAGCTTCGCCGCTTGTCCGGAATGGAGGTCTGTTTCCGAGCGACGTCAGCAGGCTCTAGGCATCTTGACTCCAGGCCCGACAATGTTCCTATTTTGTTCTCACTCAAGGGAGCAACGAACAATGTCCGCCGGACCAGCCGAGATCGAGGATGATCGCGACGCGATCGAGTGGGAACTGATCGAACTGGTCGAGGAGCACGGCAGCGAGCGGCAGGCCCTGCGCGCCCTCCTGCACGACTTCCATGCGCTGCTGGCCGACGCCGACAAGGCCGTATCGCGGGGCTTCCTGCGCGGAATGTTCTCAGAGGGCGCCAGGGCGCCGCTCGATGATGATCAGGCCGCGTAGTGGTCCAGCGATCGAAGCGCTCGCTGTCGTCCGGCAAGGTCGAGGACATGCAACGCGAGGTAAAGGCCTTCCAATCGAAGGTCCGGGGCTGGGCGGCGGAGGTGCCTATCGGCAGTGCGGTTTATCTCGGCCTCGATCCGCTCAATAGCTCTCTCGATCTGATGGCACGCATCCTGAACGGCGAAAGGGATGGAAAGGGCTTTGAGCGGCGCTATGGTGAGGGCGGGATAGAATGACCCGCGCATAAGGTATAGAGAGCCATTGGTGGGGAGGATGTGCGTTTGGGTAACGTCGAATTTTTTGAGCTGATATTATATTTTATAGTTGGAATGACATATCATTATAGGTATGAGATTATAATTCTAATTTTATTACTATATTTTATTGGTAGAAGATTCAACATTAGATTTCCTGTGTTGGTTTCATTCTTTATCGTTGTTGTGGTGACTGCGATCGTTGTCTAGATTTCACTAATTTTCCGTACTTGAGCGCACGCCGATCTACGCCGGCGACCTATGTGGTAAATTGCCGTGGGCCTAGGTGTTACTTCGCTTCGCGAACCAGCGTCGTCCTGATGATGCTCAACAGGTCGGCCTTCGTCGCCCGCTCCAGCGCGAGTTCATTCGGTTCCGCCGCGAGCACCGAGGCCGCAACTTAACTGGCAACGGGCCATCGGCTGGCTGATGCACTGGCGCCGCTGCTGCGATCATAAGCTAAGTGCGGGATTGAGAGCCGCCATTTCGCTTGCATCTGCTAGCGCGGACCTAATTCTTTGATTTCAAAGCGTTTCCAGCCAGAAAGGCTGGTGCTGCGAGAGAGGATTGAACTCTCGACCTCACCATTACCAATGGTGTGCTCTACCACTGAGCTACCGCAGCAGGATCGTCGGCCAGGTTGCTCTGCGGTCGCCGGGGCGAGGGCAGGGCGGGCGTCGTTCCGAAGCGGCGTCCTGATGCCACAAGCGCCGGGTGGACGCAACCCACATCGTCGCGGCACGGACGAGATGGTCTATGGCCCTGCGGTCGGCCGCCGGCGTGGGGTCGGCCCGTCCGCGTTCAGTCCGGCAGCAGCAGCCGCGGGTCGATGCGGAAGAGCCGGGCGTCGCCGAGCAGATGGGCGCTGTAGCCGGCGCCCAGCAGCGGCCCGAAGGCGGCATCGCGCAGGTTCAGCCCGCCGGCATAGGCGCCCATGGCCGGCATGACGCAGCGCCGGGCCGACAGCGCGAAGCAGCGCCGCCGGAGCGCCCGCCCGCGCATCCTGATCTTTGCGGCCGGATGAAGATGGCCGGCGATCTCGAACCCCGTCTCACACGCATCAGGCTCGTGGCGCAGGGTGACGCCGCGAAGATCGACGGTTGCGGCGCTGTCGCCCCCCATCGCCGCGCTGATCTGCGGGTCGTGATTCCCGGTCACCCAGAGCCAGTCGCGGCCTGCCTGCAGCCGCTTCAGCGTCGCGCGGTTGTCTTCGTCGAGGCGGATTTCCGCGTCGCGGTCGTGGAAGCTGTCGCCGAGCGCGATGACGCGCGTGGGCGCATGGCGGGCGATCGCGGCCGCAAGCGCCGCCAGCGTCGCCGCCGAATCATAGGGCGGCAGAAAGACGCCGCGCCTCGCATAGGAGGAGCCTTTTTCGAGATGCAGGTCGGCGACGACGAGCGTGCGCTCGTCGGGCAGCCAGAGCGCGCCCGAATGATCGGGCACGACCACGAGCCGGCCAAGCAGAAAGACCGCTTCAGTCGGCACCCTGTCGCTGGCCGCCAATGCGTTCACGCCATCGCCTCTTCGGTCAGCATCGCCTCGGCCTCCGCCAGGATCTCGTCGGCCGCCTCGCCATAGACCGCCTCGCGGCCGATCTCGAGCATGACGGAGACGCCGAGCGGCGACACATGATCCAGCGGCTGATGCACGATTCGCCCGCTGATCCGTGTCAGCATCTGGCCCAGGCGCTTGATGTCGAGCAAGCCCGTCGCGGCATCCGCGCGTGCGGCCTTGAGCAGCACATGCTCGGGCTCGTGCCGGCGCAGCACGTCGTAGACGAGATCGGTCGACATGGTGACCTGCCGGCCATTCTTCTCCTGGCCGGGAAAGCGCCGCTCGATCAGGCCGGCGATCACGGCGCATTGCCGGAAGGTGCGCTTCATCAGCGCCGATTCCGCCAGCCACTCCTCGAGATCGTCGCCCAGCATATCCTGCGAGAACAGCTCGTCGAGGCTTAAGCTGCCCCGCGCGATCGCGGCCGTCATGTCGCCGAGCCCCCAGCAGGCCATGCCATAATCATTGCAGACGAAGCCGAGCGGCCGCATCCGCGCGCGCTCCAGCCGGCGCGTCAGCAGCATGCCGAGCGTCTGATGGGCGAGGCGCCCCTCGAAGGGATAGGCGACGAGGTAGAAGCGCCCGCCGCGCGGGAAGGTCTCGACCAGCAATTCGCCGGGCTTGGGCAGGCGCGATTTCAGCCGCTGCGCATGCAGCCAGGACGAGACCTCCTCGGGCAGGGCGTCCCACTCCTTCGGATCGGCGAGCATCGCCCGCACGCGTGCGGCGAGAAAGGTCGAGAGCGGGAATTTGCCGCCGGCATAGGAGGGGATCTTCGGGTCCGTGCCCGGCGCGGCGCGCGAACAGACCGCCTCGTTGCCGCTGATGCCCTCGAAGCGCAGCACCTCGCCGGCGAAGATGAAGGTGTCGCCCGGAACAAGCGTCTCGGCGAAGTACTCCTCGATCTCGCCGAGCACGCGCCCGCCGCGGAGAGGAGTCTGCGGCTGGCCGGGCTGGCCGGCGCGGGCCTTGCCGAGCCGGACCTTCATCATCGTCGATTCGACGATGGTGCCGACATTCATGCGGTATTGCTGGATCACCTTGGCGTTGCTGGCGCGCCAATGCCCCGCCTTGTCCTGGCGGAGCTTGGCGAAGCGCTCATAGCTCCTCAGCGCATAGCCTCCGGTCGCGACGAAGTTCACCACCGCGTCGAAATCGGCGCGTTCCAGCCCGGCATAGGGGGAGGCGGTGCAGACCTCCCGGTAGAGCGCCTCGGAGTCGAACCCGTCCGAGCAGGCGACGCCGAGAACATGTTGGGCCAGCACGTCGAGCGCCCCGATGCGGGCATCCGCCGTGTCCTGCGCGGCCTCGGCCACGGCATCGAGCGCAGCCCGGCACTCCAGCAGCTCGAAACGGTTGGAAGGCACGAGCAGCGCCTGCGAGGGCTCGTCCATGCGGTGGTTGGAGCGGCCGATGCGCTGCATCAGCCGGCTTGCGCCCTTCGGCGCGCCGATATTGACGACGAGATCGACATCGCCCCAGTCGATGCCGAGATCGAGCGTCGCGGTGCAGACGACCGCCTTCAGCCGCCCCTCGGCCATCGCCGCCTCGACCTTGCGGCGCTGCGTGGCGTCGAGCGAGCCGTGATGCAGCGCGATCGGCAGATTGTCGTCATTGATCGTCCACAGCGCCTGGAAGGCGAACTCCGCCTGCATGCGCGTATTGACGAAGACCAGCGTCAGCTTGTGCGCCTTGATGGCCTCGTAGATCGCCCCCATCGCATGGCCGGTGGTGTGGCCGGCCATGGGCAGGCGTGTCGGCGTCTGCAGGATGCCGATGCGCGCCGCCGCCCCGCCCTTCACGGTGACGAGGCCGGCCGGCGTCTCGCTGCCCCCGAGGAATCGCTGCAGATCGGCCGGCTCGCGCACCGTCGCGGAGAGTCCGACCGCGCTGACCTGCGGGGCGAGGCTGCGCAGCCGTGCCAGATCGAGGGAGAGCAGGTCGCCGCGCTTGGAGGTCACCAGCGCATGCAGCTCGTCGAGCACGATCCGCCGCAGGCTGGCGAAGAAAGGCGCAGCGTCGCGATGCGAGACCAGCAAGGCGAGCTGCTCCGGCGTCGTCAGCAGGATGTCGGGCGGCGTCCTGATCTGCCGCGTGCGCTTGGCGGCGGAGGTGTCGCCCGTCCGGGTCTCGACAGCTATGGGCAGCCCCATCTCGCGGATCGGCGCCTCGAGATTGCGCGCGATGTCGACGGCCAGCGCCTTCAGCGGCGAGATGTAGAGGGTGTGCAGCCCCTCGCGCTTGCCGTCGCGCTGCGACAGCTCGACCAGCGAGGGCAGGAAGCCGGCGAGCGTCTTGCCGGCTCCTGTCGGTGCCACCAGCAGCGTCGAGCGCCCCGCACGGGCCTCTTCGAGCAGAGCGAGCTGATGCGGCCGTGCGCTCCAGCCGCGGCTGGCGAACCAGGTCTCGAAGGCGGGAGGAAGCGGGGAGGGCGCGGCCATAGAGAACAGAGATAGGATGGCTGCAGCCGGAACGAAAGGCGAATATCCCTATGCCGCCCGGTTGCACTGGCCCTGGCATCGGCCCTGTGCAACAAAACCGCGTCCCCGGCGTTTGAGCCGCTATCTGCTCCCGCCGGGAGCCCGAGGTCCCGCCTTTGCCCGATACCCACCTGTACCAAGCCGGGCTGCCGGTCACCGAAGCGACCTTCAAGATCCTGACCGATGTGATGCCGCAGATGGTCTGGTCGACGCGGCCGGACGGCTTCCACGATTACTACAACGAGCGCTGGTACGAGTTCACCGGCGTCCCGCGTGGTTCGACCGATGGCGAGGGCTGGGCCGGGCTGTTCCACGAGGAGGACCAGCCGGAAGCCTGGCGGCGCTGGCGCCATTCGTTGGCGACGGGCGAGGTCTATGAGGTCGAGTACCGGCTGCGCCACAATTCCGGACAGTATCGCTGGACGATCGGCCGCGCCCAGCCGGTGCGCGATGCGGAGGGACGGATTGTCCGCTGGATCGGCACCTGCACGGACATCCACGAGGCGAAGCTCGCGGCCGAAGCCAATGAATTGCTGAGCCACGAGCTCAGTCACCGCATCAAGAACATCTTCTCCGTGGTCGGCAGCCTGATCGCGCTCTCGGCCCGGGAGTTCCCGGAGGCCAAGGACTTCGCCGCCCAGTTCCGCGAGCGCGTCTCGGCGCTGGCGCGGGCCCATGAATTCGTGCGCCCCCACAGCGAGGCGTCGCAGCCGGTCATCGGCCGCACCACGATCAAGGGCCTGCTGGACAACCTGTTCTCGCCTTATCCGGCGGTGAGCGAGGGGCGGCTGACGGTGACGGGCGAGGACGCCACGGTCGACGACCGCGGCGCCACGCCGATCGCGCTGCTCTTCCACGAACTCGCCACCAACGCCGTCAAATATGGCGCGTTGTCCGCCGAAACCGGGAGAGTCGACATCGCGATCCGTCACGACGGCGACGAGATCATCCTGCGCTGGACGGAAACGGGCGGCCCCGAGATCGAGGGCGAGCCGGGCCGGACGGGATTTGGCACCCGGCTGGCGGAGATGAGCGTCGGCCGGCAGCTCGGGGGCCGCCTGACACGCGACTGGAAGCGCGAGGGGCTGGTCGTGGAGGTCGCGGTCGCGGCGGCGCGGTTGGCGCGGGATCTCGACTCCCAAGCCTGAAACGGGCTGCGAAGGTCAGAACACCCGCAGCCGGCTCGGCGGCTGGGCCGGTCTTCCAGCGGCGCGGCTCGTGACGTAATCGAGCAGTTCCGCCAGATCGCGGTCGGCCACCGGCTTGTCGAACACGCCGATCGCATTCTCGATCCGCTGCTGCAGCATGCGCGGATTGGCGGTGATGAAGACGACGGCGATGCCCAGATCGGCGAGCTTGGCCCCGACCGCAGGGCCAGTCGGCCCGTCGGCGAGATTGACGTCGACCAGCGCGACATCGGGCTCTTCGGTGGCGGCCAGCGCGAGCGCCTCCCGGGAGGTCGCGGCGATGCCGACGGGATGATGGCCGAGATCCTCGACGATCGCCTCCGTCTCCATGGCGATCAGGACCTCGTCCTCGACAATCAGAACTCTGGTGGACATGGGCTTCGGCTTCGGTGCTCCGCGGGCGCTTCTATATCGCGCGAAACGAACGATTGTTCCCACCGCGGCACCCTGCCGCAGCGGCAGTCAGGCGGCCCGCCGGGCGGCCACGAGCAGGCCGGGAACCGCAGCGCCACGGTCCTGACGCGTGCTGACGGGTTCGAGCGAGACGATCTCGAGCCCCGTTTCAGCAAGCCTCTGCCTCAACCAGCCCTCCGCATGCGCGAACCGCCGATCCTCACCCACCACCACGCCCTCGCCTTCGTGGCTCTGGACCGTGAAGATCAGGAGCCCGTCCAGAGACAGGACGCGGGCCGCCTGGGCGAAGGCCGGCCGCAATTCGCCGAGATAGACGAAGACGTCGGCCGCCAGCAGGAGATCGGCGCTGGCGTCTGGGCGGCTGGCGAGGAAAGCGGTGAGGCCCGCCACGGCGAGCTTGTCGTAGAGCGGCGAGCCATCGCCTTTCGTCTTGGCCCGAGCCCGCTCGATCATGCGCGGCGAGAGATCGCAACCGGCGAGGAAACCGGCCTCGTTTCGGATCGCCTCGCCCATCAGTCCGGTGCCGCAACCGAGGTCGAAGACGGTCGCGAACCGGAAGGCGCGGCCGGCGTTTTCACAGAGCCGAGCCAGCGTGGCCTTGATCAGTTCCGGAGCATTGTAGTGCAGCGCCTGCGTCAGATGGCTGTCGAACCGGTCGGCATAGCCATCGAAGAGCGTGCCGGAGAAATTCTCGGAGGTCGCGTCTTCGGCTGCCATCGCGCCGATCCGCGCGAGGTCGAGCCGAGCACCGAAATGGTCATTGGGGTCGAGCGTCAGGCATTGCCGCCAGGCGGTCGCCGCCTCCTCCTTGTGGCCCAGCGCCTCCTGCGCGAGGCCGTAGAGATGCCAGGCGGCGGTGAAGTGGTAGGCCTGCGCCAGCGTCTGGTCGAGGATCTCGACGCAGGCCTGCGCGTCTCCCTCCTTGAACGCAGCCTCGGCCCAGCCATAGCGGCGGTCCAGCGTCGGATCGCCGGAACTGGCGGAATGCGCGGTCGGGGCCTTTTCGATCATGCGCGCGGGTCTATCTGAGGAGTATGACGCTGGCCAGACGCAACGCGCCGGGGACGATGCGCCCCTCCGATCTGCTGATCCCGACGCCGGCCGGCCTCTGGTGCCCCCCGGCCGATGTCTACATCGACCCGGTGCGGCCGGTGGCGCGGGCGCTCATCACGCATGGCCATTCCGATCATGCCAGAGCCGGCCATGGCGCCGTGCTGGCGACGCGCGAGACCCTCGCCATCATGGCGCTGCGCTATGGCGAGGGCTTTACGGCTCAGCGACAGGAAGCCGTTCCGGGCGAGACGGTCCGGATCGGCGAGGTGGAATTCACCTTCGTGCCGGCCGGGCATGTGCTGGGATCGGCGCAGATCGTCGTCGAATGCGGCGGCCTGCGGATCGTCGCCTCCGGCGACTACAAGCGCGAGCGCGACCCGACCTGCGCCGGCTTCGAACCTGTGCCCTGCGACATCTTCATCACCGAGGCGACCTTCGGCCTGCCGGTCTTCCGCCACCCGCCCGCCCATGCCGAGGTCGGCAAGCTCCTGGAATCGGTCCGGCTCTTTCCCGAGCGAACGCATATCGTCGGCGCCTATTCGCTGGGGAAGGCGCAGCGCGTCATGGCCCTGATCCGCGAAGCCGGCTACGACCGCCCGCTCTATCTCCATGGCGCGATGGAGAAGCTGACCGAGTTCTACATCTCCGAAGGCGCGCAGCTCGGCGAGGTCCGCAAGGTCGTCGCCGCGGAGCGCAAGACGCTGGGCGGCGAGATCGTCATCTGCCCGCCGAGCGCAATCCAGGATCTGTGGGCGCGGAAGTTTCCCGATCCGGTGACGAGTTTCGCCTCAGGCTGGATGCGGATCCGCGCCCGCGCCCGCCAGAAGGGCGTCGAACTGCCCCTGATCGTCTCCGACCATGCCGACTGGGACGATCTCCAGGCCACCATCCGCGAGACGGGCGCTGGCGAGATCTGGGTCACTCATGGCGAGGCCGATGCACTCGTCCACTGGTGCACGAGCGTCGGCCTGCGCGCCAGGCCGCTGCATCTTGTGGGTTATGGTGATGAGGGCGAGGCCGAGGCTGCCGTGGAGGGCGCCGATGCCGTTCCGGTCTGAAGCGCTAGCGCGTCTGCGCGACGACGGGCCGGCCACCGGTGGTCAGAGAGACGAGACCCGCCGCCATGTCGCGGGCGAGGCAGTCATAACCCGCATCGCTCATATGGAAGCTGTCCGCCGCGAGCGCGGCCTTGAAGGCCTGGGCATCGGCATCGTGCCATTCCCGCATCGTCTCGTAGCGCGTGAACACGGGAACGCTCTCGCGCTTGGCGACGTCGGCGATTGCATCGACATAGGTTCGATAGCGCGCCGGCTCCCGGATGCCGGGAAAATACTGCGGGTCGAGCAGAGCGAGGCTGACGCCGGCGTTTTTCACCACGGCGATGCCGTCGGCGATCATCGCGCGGAAAGCCGCCATGTCGCCGCCGCGCACGGCGTCGTTGGTGCCGACCTGCCAGATCACCAGATCGTAGCGGCGCTCGCTCAGGGCTTTCTTCAACCGGAGCAATGTCTCGGGCGCAATCTCGCCGCCGATGCCGGCATTGGCCACGCTGACCTGGACGCGGGGCCACGCGGCCGACAGCAGGCTCTGCAGTCGCGCAGGGTAGCTCCTGTCGCGGCTGGTGGCGCCGACGCCTTCGGTCGAGGAGGAGCCGATCGCGAGGATGTCCAGCTTGCCGCCTGTTGCGATCCGTGGCGCCAGCGCGGTCAGCTTATGGTTCGGCGCGACGATCGGCGTTTCACGGCAGGTGAAGGCACCGGCCTGGGCGGCGCCCGACAGCGCAGTCGCCAGGGCAATGGCGAGGCCGGCAATCCGGATGGCAGCACGCATGGTCGGCATGTCCCCCTCAGCGATGGTCAGCCTGCGGGCGCCTTCATGAATGGAAACTGAATGATGCCAAGAGTTCGCCGCATTGGTAAACGCCGGCGCGGTCGGGGGACGCGCCGGTGAACCGCTTCGCCTGGCTGCTCGACCGGCTGGCCTATGAGCCGCGCCGCAACGCCAAGCTGGCGCTGATCGCGGACTATCTGCGCAGCACGCCCGATCCGGATCGCGGCCTCGCTCTGGCGGCGATGACCGGGGGGCTGGTCTTCCCCAACGCGAAATCCGGGCTCGTGCGGGCGCTGATCGCCGAGCGCACCGACCCGGTGCTGTTCGCGCTCTCCTATGACTATGTCGGCGACCTCTCGGAGACCGTCGCGCTGATGTGGCCGGCACGGCACGGCGCCAATGACGTGCCGCATCTGCCGGATGTCGTGGAAGGGCTGCGCAGCGTCGGCAAGACCGAATTGCCGCGTCTCGTCGCCTCCTGGCTCGACGCGCTCGACGAGACCGGCCGCTGGGCGCTGCTGAAGCTGATCACCGGCTCGTTGCGCATCGGCGTCTCCGCGCGCCTCGCCAAGACGGCCGCCGCAAGCCTCGGCGGCATCCCTGCCGATGAGGTCGAGCAGGTCTGGCACGGGCTCGAGCCGCCCTATGCCACGCTCTTCGCCTGGCTCGAGGGCAGGGGGCCGCGGCCCGAGGCCACCGATCCCGCGCCCTTCCGACCGGTGATGCTCTCGCACCCGATCGAGGACGGCGATTTCGACAAGATGAACCCGGCCGAATTCCAGGCCGAATGGAAATGGGACGGCATCCGCGTCCAGGCCGTCACCGGCACGCGACCGGATGGCGAGCGCGTCACGCGGCTGTTCTCGCGCACCGGCGAGGACATCGCCGCCGCCTTCCCGGACGTTGTCGAGGCGCTGACGCTGGACGGCGCGCTCGACGGCGAATTGCTGGTGCGGCGGGAGGCGGCCGTCCAGAGCTTCAACAGCCTGCAGCAGCGGCTCAACCGCAAGAGCGTCACCGCGAAGATGCTGCTCGAGCATCCCGCGCATATTCGCGCCTACGACCTGCTCGTCGATGGCGAGGAGGATCTGCGCGATCTGCCGCTCTCGGCGCGCAGGGCGCGGCTGGAGGCCTTCGTCGCGCGCCTCGACAGCCCGATCGTCGATCTCTCCCCGCCGATTGCGTTCCGCGACTGGGACGATCTCGCCGCCGCGCGCGCCGACCCTGCGATGGCCGGCGCCGGCGCCGATGCGGAAGCCGTCGAGGGCTGCATGATCAAGCGCCTCGACTCGCCCTATCTGCCGGGCCGCCCGAAAGGCCATTGGTGGAAATGGAAGCGCGAGGCCAGGCTCATCGACTGCGTGCTGATGTATGCCCAGCGCGGCCACGGCAAGCGCTCCTCCTTCTACTCCGACTTCACCTTCGGCGTCTGGCGTGCCAGCGAGGGCGGGGCGGACGAACTCGTGCCGGTCGGCAAGGCCTATTTCGGCTTCACCGACGAAGAACTGGTCGAACTGGACCGCTATGTCCGCAAGCACACGCTCAACCGCTTCGGGCCGGTCCGCGAGGTCACGCACACTGTCGAGAGCGGTCTCGTCTTCGAAGTCGCCTTCGAAGGGCTGCAGCGCTCGACCCGCCATAAGTCGGGCGTCGCCATGCGCTTTCCCCGGATCAGCCGTATCCGCTGGGACAAACCGCCCCGCGAGGCGGACCGGATCGAGGCGCTGGAGGCGCTGCTGCCGTCGAATGGCTGATTGCGCGCCGCCGCCGGATGGTTCACAGCCTGCCCGTCGGCAGCCCGCGCCGACGGCTTGAACCGGTGCCCGATTGAGGCACAATGCGGGCCGGGCATGAGGATGGGATCCCATGAAACGACAGCCGTCGACACGGATCGTCATCGCGGATGATCATCCGCTCTTCCGCGGCGCCCTGCGCCAGGCCGTCTCCACCGCGCTCGAAGGCGCCGATGTCAGCGAGGTCGGCTCGCTGGAGGCGCTGACCGAGGCGCTCGACAGCGGCGGCGACGCCGATCTCGTCTTGCTCGATCTCACCATGCCGGGCGTGCAGGGCTTTTCCGGGCTGCTCTTCCTGCGGGCGGACCATCCCGAGATCCCGGTCATCGTGGTCTCCGCCAATGACGATCCGGCCGTGATCCGCCGCTGCATCGAGTTCGGCGCGCTCGGCTTCCTGCCCAAGACGGCCGATGTCGAGCAGATGGGCGAGGCGATTCGCGCCGTGCTCGACGGCGGCGTCTGGACGCCTCCGGGCGTCGATCTCACTGCGCCGGTCGAGGCCGAGACGGCGACGATGGTGCGCAACCTCTCGACGCTGACGCCCCAGCAGGTGCGCGTGCTGATGATGCTGTCGGAGGGGCTGCTCAACAAGCAGATCGCCTATGAGCTCGGTGTCTCCGAGGCGACGGTCAAGGCGCATGTCTCGGCGATCCTGACCAAGCTCGACGTCGACAGCCGCACCCAGGCCGTCATCGCCGCCGCCAAGATCGCCGGCACCGCCTGGGCCACGGCCGGAGCCTCCGCCACCTCCTGACCGGCCAGTGGGTTGACAGCCCGTTCAGCCGGGGTTCAACCACCCGGGCGTCTTCTCGACGCGAGAGGACTTGGGATTTTAGGGTATGGCCAACGGCAGGATCGAACGCTTTCTCGGCGGCTCGCCGCTCGGCGTGCTCGTGCGGCTGCTCTTCATCTCGCTGCTCGTCGGCGCGGCGATGGCCTTTCTGGACCTCTCGCCCCGCGCGCTCTTCGATGCTGCGGCCCGCTTCGTCCGCTCGCTCGGCGATCTCGGCTTCGGTGCGCTGCGCGAGGTCGGCCAGTGGATCATCGGCGGCGCGCTGATCGTCGTGCCGCTCTGGCTGCTGTCGCGGCTCTTCGCAGCGCGCCGCTGAGCGGAGCGCCGGCTCAGCCCGGCAGTGCCCTGAGCGCCGCGCCGAGGCAGACGATCAGCATGATGGCCGGCAGCGCCCAGCGCAGGTGATAGCGCAGTGCCGTGGCCTCGGCCGTCCAGCGCCCCTGCGGCGTGGCGATGACGACGGCCAGCGCGATCTCGAACATCAGTACCGCCACGAGATAGAGGTAGCCGAGCGAGATCATCTCGGCGATCGGCGTGTTCAGCGAGATCGAACCCGGGAAGCTCGATTCGAAGGTGAAGCTGATCGCCGCCAGAGCGAGCAGCGAGGAGAAGATCAGCCCGCCCTTGTCCTGCTCCTTGAGGCCGGGCGACCACAGCACGAAGAGCGAAACCGCCAGCACGGCGATGATCGGTACGAAGACGCGCAGCACATAGCGCTGTGCGTCCCGCGCCATCGTGACCGTGGCATTCAGCCGCGAATAGGAGCGCGCGTTCCAGCCCATGGCCGGCTCGCTGGTGAAGCGCAGGCCGATCGGGCGCCAGTCGACGACCGACGGTGTGGCATCGACGCCCGAGAATTGCCGATCCGCCTCGGTGGTGACGATCACCGCCTCCTGCTGCGGGTAGCGCGGCAGCGAGAGCGACAGCGTCAGCCTCTGCTGGTCGAAGGGGAAGGCGTCCATGTTCATGCGAAAACGGAAATCGCTCTCGAACCGCTCGATCAGCATGACCTCGCCATGGGCGTGGACCGACAGCGCGACGCTGCGCGAATCCTTGTCGCCGATCTGGTTGTCGAGCGTCAGGCCCGGCGTCCAGATCGTCTTCAGATACTCGTCCGCCTCGTCCCCGACCCGGTCGTCCCTAGCGAGGCCGCGCGCGATGGCATCGAAGGAAAGCCGCGGATCCTGCCAGCGTTGGGTCAGTTCGACTTGGAGGCGCCCTTGGCCGGCGACCTCCTTGATCTCGAGCACGTTGAGGACGCGCAAAGCGACCCGGACCCGCACCGGCAGTTCGACGCTTTGCGGCAGACCCGTGCGGGAGGCGGCCGCCTCCTCGGCGGAGGCTCCCGCCACCGAGGCGATCAGCAGCGCAGCGATCAGCAGCAGGCGATGCATCACGCGTCCCGCCGCCGGCGCGCCAGCACGAGGAAGCCGACGAAGGCGACGATGCCGCCGCAGAGCGCGATGACCCAGAGCTCCGTCGTCAGTCGCCGCCAGTCCGAGCTGGGCTCCTCCTTCAGCATGATCGCCATGCCGATGAGCCGGCCTGAGAAATCGACCAGCGGCTGCGCCATCACGCCATAGCTCTGGCCGTCGAGCCGGCGCGTGGCGACCTCGACATCCCGCACGGGCTTCGTCGGAACGGCGCGCAGGAAGCGCGCGAACAAGGCCTCATTGGTCGAGGCCATGATCGAAAGATCGCCGATGGAGGGCAGCTTGGGGTCGAGCGCGACACCGCTGAGGGAGGCGGCGGCCACCACGGCGATCTCGGTATTGGTCGCCGTCTTCACCAGGTCCAGCATGGGGCGGATGTCGAGACCGGCCTCGACGCTGCCCAGCAGCGCGCCGCCCTGCTCGATCGGCGCGACGCCGCGGATGCCGATGCCGGCGATGCCGATCTCGACGCCGGTCTGGGAGCGTCGCAGCCGGTTGGCGGCGACAACCATGGCGCGGAAGCCGGAGATGTCGTCGCCATGCTGGTCAGGCCGGTGCATCCGCAGCAGGTAGCGCAGGTCGGGCGAGTGATAGCCGAAGATCTGCACGCTCGCCTGGCGGCTGAGGTACTGGTAGGCGTCCTTGGATAGGGCTTCCAGCCGGGCGCGGTCGCCGGCGGCCAGGGCTTCGCGGATCTGGGGATTGCGCGCGAAGGTCTCCGCCAGGGCAAGCGAGAATTTCGCCGCCTGGTCGAGATTGGCGTCGAGCAGCGAGCCGACGAGCCGCATCTGTGCCGCCCGATCGCGATCCGCGACGCGCTCCACGCTCTCGTGCTGGTGCCAGAGCATGGCCCCGAGAATGAGCCCGATCAGCACCGCGGGCGCGAGTGCGCTCGCCGCAAGCCTCTTCCAGTCGATGATCGGCAAGGCCCCCGCCTTTCGCTATCCCGCCGCACCCGGGCGGCGATGACGGCGGTAGGCATCTGTCGTCGCAGGGTGCGGGAGGCCCGATAGGCCAGGTCGCGGGCGGCGGCAAGAGGCCGCGGCCCGAATGCCGATCGCAATCGCCGCTACAGACCCTTGCCCGCGGCGATGGCGGCGGCATCGCGCCCCACCAGCGCGGCGAGCTTCGGCAGCCCGGCGCGGCGCGCTTCGGCTGCCAGTCCCGCCTTGATCGTCCTCACCAGCCCGGGGCCATGAAACACCATGGCTGAGTAGAACTGCACGAGATCCGCACCGGCTCGGATCTTGGCGAAGGCGGTTTCGGCCGAGTCGATGCCGCCGACACCGATCAGCGGGAACTGCCGCTCGACCCGCAGGAAGGCCTCGGCCAGCAGCCGCGTCGAGCCGGTGAAGAGCGGCTTGCCCGAGAGGCCGCCGGCTTCCCCCCTGGACGGGCTGCGCAGGCTCTCCGGCCGCGCGATGGTGGTGTTGGAGACGATGAGCCCGTCGATTTGGCGCTTGCGCGCGACCGCGATCATGCCGTCGAGTTCCGGCAGGGTGAGATCGGGCGCGATCTTCAGCAGCAGCGGCGTTGGGCGCCCGCCCGCTGCTGCCTCGTCACGCGCGTCCAGGGCCCGGGCGATCAAATCGTCCAGCGCGGCCTCTGCCTGCAGATCACGCAGCCCCGGCGTGTTGGGGGACGAGACATTGACGGTGACGAAGTCGGTCAGGGGTGCGAGCCTGCGTGTCAGCACCGCATAATCGGCCGCCCGGTCGGCCGACTCCTTGTTGGCCCCGAGATTGACCCCGACGATGCCGCCTCGCGCCCGCCGGGCCGCCAGGCGCTGCGCCACGGCCTCCATACCGTCGCTGTTGAGGCCGTAGCGGTTGATCACGGCCGCATCCTCGACCAGCCGGAAGACGCGCGGCTTCGGGTTGCCGGGCTGGGGCAGGGGGGTGACTCCGCCGACCTCGACGAAGCCGAAGCCGAGGCCGAGCGCCCCGTCCACCGCCTCGGCATGCTTGTCGAAGCCCGCCGCGAGACCGACCGGATTGGAGAAGGACAGGCCGAAGGCTTCCGTCGCGAGGACAGGATCATCCGGCGCTGGCCTCAGTGCGGGGGCGGCCGCCAGCGCCGCGACCGTCAGGCGGTGCGCGGTCTCGGCATCCATCTTGTGGATCAGCGGCCGGGCGAGATGGAAGAGCGAGCCGATCACGCAATGTCCTCCGGAATGACGGGGCTGCCGTCGCTGCCCTGGGCCAGCGGCACCACCCAGCGCACGACGCGCGGATCGAGCGGCGCATAGAGATGCGGGAACAGTGCCCCGCCCCGCGACGGCTCGTAGCGCAGGGCCGCGCCGAGCGTATCGCCCTCCACCGCGATCAGCAGCAGATCGCTCTGTCCGGCGAAGTGCTTGGCTGCCGTCTCGCGCAGCTGCCCGCCGGTCGAGAAATGGATGAAGCCGTCGGTGAGGTCGATCGCCGCGCCGTGGAAACGGCCCGCGGCCTCGGCCTCGCGCCAAAGGCTGGCGGGGCAGATCTTGTAGATGAGCGGCACGGGGCGACCTCGGCGAATGACGGTTGCGGACGGCTTAGCGGCTGTCAGGAGGCTTCGCCAATTTTTCTCGTCGCCCGCGGCAGAAATCAGATTGATGTCTTAGGGAATAGGGGATATTTCCTATTCTTATCCCCGGCCAAGGCAACATCCCACGCGAGGTGTGCGGTGCTCTCCCACGACCAGATCTGGAGCGCGATCGACGCCCTTGCCCAGCGTTATGGCTTCACCGCCTCGGGTTTGGCCCGAAAGGCCGGGCTGGACGCCACCACCTTCAACCGCTCCAAGCGGATCGGCCCTGACGGACGCGAGCGCTGGCCCTCGACCGAATCGATCGCGAAGATCCTGGCCGCCACCGGTGCCTCGTTGGACGAGTTCATGAGCGTGGTGATGCGCCGTGGCGCGGCGCCCTCCCGAACCATCCCGCTGATCGGCTTCGCCCAGGCTGGCTCGGGCGGCTTCTTCGACGATGGCGGCTTTCCCGTCGGCACCGGCTGGGAGGAAGTCGCCTTTCCCGGCGTCGCCGACGAGAAGGCCTACGCGCTGGAGATTTCCGGCGATTCGATGCTGCCGCTCTATCGCGACGGCGACACCATCATCGTCTCGCCGACGGCGACGGTGCGCCGGGGCGACCGCGTCGTGGTCAAGACGATCGAGGGCGAGGTGCTGGCCAAGCAGCTCAAGCGCCAGACGGCGAAGACGGTCGAGCTCGCTTCGCTCAATCCCGAGCATGGCGACCGCGTCCTGCCGCTGGCGGAGATCGCCTTCATGGCCCGCGTGATCTGGGCGAGCCAGTAGGCGGCCCTCAGGCCGCGACCGTCCGCGGGGCCGGCAGCGTCACCTTGAACACCGCCCCGATCTCCGAAGGCTCGAGCGCGATCGTGCCGCCATGCAGCCGGACCAGCTCGGCCGCGATGGCGAGGCCGAGGCCGGTGCCGCCCGGTGTCGCCGAGCCGCGGAAGGCCTGAAACAGATTGGCCCGGGCCCGCTCGGGCACGCCCGGTCCGTTATCGGTGACGCGCAGCACGACGGAGCCGTTGTCGCGTGTGGCATGAACGGCCAGCAGCGGGCGCCCGCCGGGCTCAGTGCCGGCTTCGGTGAGTGCCTGAACCGAGTTGCGCATCAGATTGAGCAGGACGCGGGCCATCTGGTCGGGATCGCAGGGGGCGACCAGATCGGCCGGGACCTCGTTGCTGAAGCTCACCTGCGCCGCTTCGGCCAGACCCAGCAGCTCGGCCTGCTCCGCCACCAGCTGGCGCAGCAGGACCTCCCGTAGCACCGGCGTTGCCTCCGCCGCACGGCCATAGGCCAGCGTCGCCTGACAGAAATCGATAGCGCGGCCGAGAGTCGCGATCAGCCGCGGCGCGAAGCGCTTGATCTTGGCGTCGCGCGTTTCGGTCAGCCGGTCCGACATCAGCTGCGCGGCGGCCAGCATGTTGCGCAGGTCGTGATTGATCTTGCTGACGGCGAGCCCGAGCTCCGCGAGATGCTTCTTGGTCCGCAGCTCCCCCGCCAGCGTCATCTGCATGCGCGCCAGGGCACGCTGCGCCTCGCCGATCTCGTCCGCTCGCCGCGTCGGCTCGATGATCCGATGCGGATTTTCGGGATCGACCTCGAACTCCATGACATTCGCCGCCAATTGCCGGATCGGCCCCACGATCATCCAGTTCAGCGCGACATAGACTGCCACGGCCGTCAGACCCGAGATCACCAGCGAGATCAGCAGGAGATTGACCGAGAACTTGAGCATCGCCCGCCGCAGCGGGGCCTCGTCGATGACGATTTCCACGAAATCCGCCCCGCCGACGGCCTCGCCGATGACACGGATCGGCATCTGTGCCGGCAGGATGAGCGTTTCCATCGCCTCCCCGATGGCGCCGAACCAGCCCAGGCTGCGCAGGTCGACCGTGCGCGAAACCGCAGCGGGCGGCATCGAATCGAGGCTGAGCAGGCGCCGCGCCCCACCGACACGCGCCGCGATCGCGCGCGCGCCGACGCCCATCAGCAGCCGATTCTCGCTGCCCTCCGGCAGCCCGTCCTCCGGGGCGCCCTCGAGGACGAGTACGGCAACCTGCGCCGCCGCCAAGCGGTCGTTCAGCCAGTTGCGCCGGAAATTGGCGACGGACGGCAGATAGATCAGCACCTCCGCCACCATGACGAAGAGCACCGTCAGCACGAGCAGCTTCGCCGACAGGCCGAGCCGCGTCAGCCCGCGCGGCAGGCTGACGGAGATCGGCTCGCTGTCCCGTCCCTGGGGCTCCATCGCCGTCGATCCTAGCCGAGCCGACGCAGCCAGCCGATGAGGCGCCGCAGCCCCGGCCTGGTCGCGAGCGGGGTCAGGAAGGATGTCGCTGCGCGCTTCGACACCTCGGCCAGTGAAGGTTGCGGCACCGGCAGCGCGGCCATGTCCTGCACGCTCCGCCCCGCCGCCAGCGCCACGCTCCAGCTCGCGATCAATTCGCCGGCCTGCGGCCCGACGATCGTAGCGCCCAGCAGCCTGCCTTTGGTGTCGGTCAGGATCTTCACGAACCCTTCCGTCTGTCGGCCGGCCTGGGCGGCGTCGCTCTCCGCATAGGGCCAGCGTAGGACGCGCACCTCGCCCCGCCGCTGCGCCTCCGCCTCGCTCAGCCCGACATGACCGATCACCGGCTGGGTGAGGGTGACGCGCGGGATCGCGTCCGGATCGAAGCGCCCGCGCTGCCGGAACAGCGCATTGCGCAGCACCAGCCGCGCCTGCTCTTCTGCGCCCCCCGCGCCGCCCGTGGCGCCGGCAGCGCAATCGCCGATCGCATAGACCCGACGGTTGGTGCAGCGCAGGCCGGCATCGACCCGGATGCCTTCGGCGCTGGCGGCGACGCCTGCCAACTCGAGATCCAGCCCCGCGATGTCCGGGACGCGTCGACCGGCGACCAGGATGTGATCGGCCTCGACGACCGCCTCCGATCCCTCGCCCTCGCCCGTCAGCACGAGGCGCAGGCCCTTCTTGAAGGTCTCCGCCCGCAGGATCGTCCTCTTCTCGTGCAGCGAGACGCCCTCCCGCAGCAAGGTCCGCCGCAGGATCGCCACGGCCTCGGGATCCTCGTCCGGCAGCAGCCCCGCAGGCTCGACCAGCGCGACGCGGCTGCCCAGCCTCGCCAGAGCCTGCGCAAGGGCTGCGGCCGAGGGCGCGCCACCGAGCACAATGAGACTCTCCGGCCGGCGGGTCAGGCTGGCCAGGCTCTCTTCGGTCAAATGCGGCAGGTCGGCGAGCCCAGGAATGTCGGGCAGGGCGCTTCGCGCACCCGTCGCGACCACGAAGCGACGGGCCTTGATCGTCTGCTCGCCTACGACGACTGTGCTGCGGCTGACGAACCGCGCCTCGCCGGAAACCACGGTGGCTCCCAGTGCCGTCAGCCGCTCGGCCGAGACGTTCGGCCGGCGCGCCGCGATGACCCGCTGGACATGGTCGTGCAGAGCCGGGTCTCGGATCTCGGGTTCGCCGACGACGAGGCCGAAGCGCCCGGCCTCGCGGATGGCCTGGGCCCGGGCGCCTGCACTGGCGAGAGCCGCGATGGCGCTGCTGCCGGTCTCCCCGCCCATCCGGTCGCGTTCGACCAGCACCACGGGCACGCCGAAGGCGGCGGCGGCGGTGGCCACCGCAAGTCCGGCCGTGCCGGCGCCGATGACGCAGAGGTCCGGCGCCAGCAGCGCCGGCGGAGCAGCGGCGGCCGTCTCGCTCAAGCGCCGGCCCGCCAGTCGAGGGGCGCAAGCGAGCCGTCGTCGGGTCGGATCATGCTGTCTCCCGCAATCCGGAACGAATCCACCTCTCGCTGATGGGGTGTCGTCGGAGCGGAATCAAGACCACATCGGCGGTTACACGCCGTTTCGCGCCACTTCCGCGCCGAAAGGCCGCGCGCTGGGCGGTGGCTCAGGCGACGTGGCGTTTGGCCTCGGCAAGACTGGCGACCGGCGCCGGCTTGCCGAAGAAATACCCCTGGGCCCGCTGGGCGCCGAGCAGTTGCACGGCGATGCGCTGCTGCTCCGTTTCCACGCCTTCGACGACGACGTTCATGGAAAGCCGCCGCGCCAACTGGCACACCGCCTCGATGATCGCTTTCGAGGCCTCGCTCGACTGCACCGTCTTGGTGAAGCTCTGGTCGATCTTCACCTGTGCGAAGGGGTAGGTCGAGAGGTAGCCGAGCGAGGAGTAGCCCGTTCCGAAATCGTCCAGCGCGAAGGTCACGCCCAGCATCCGCAGCTCGTCGATGACCCCGAGCGTCGTCTTGTTGTCCTCGATCAGCAGCGACTCCGTGACCTCGAGCGTCAGGCGCTGCGAGTTCAGATTGGAGGCGATCAGCGCGTTCTTGACCGTCTCGACGATCCTTCGCGGCTCGCGAAACTGCAGCGGCGAGATGTTGACGGAGACGCCGACATGCTTCTCCCAGGAGGCGGCGTCCTTGCAGGCCTGCCGGATCGCCCAGTCACCGATGGTCGCGATCAGGCCCGATTGCTCGGCCACCGGAATGAACTGCCCCGCCGGCACCATGCCGCGGACGGGATGGCGCCAGCGCATCAGTGCCTCGCGCGAGACCACCTCGCCCGTGCGCAGGTCGATGATCGGCTGGTAGTAGAGCTCGAGCGAGCCGTCCTCGCAGGCCTTGCGCAGATCGACCTCGAGCTCGTGACGCTCAGTCATCTCCTCGGCCATCGTCGGGTCGAAGAACATCAGCGTGTTGCGGCCGGCGGCCTTGGCCTTGTAGAGCGCCGTATCGGCATGGCGCAGCAGATCCGCGGGCGAGGCGCCGTCGGCGGGCGCCATCGCGATGCCGATGCTGGCGGTGACGTAGACGGTCTTGTTGTCGAGCCTGAACGCCTTGGCCATCGCGTCGATCATGCGCTGCGCGATCGCGGTGACCACCAGATGGTTGGCGGCGGGCAGGATCAGCAGGAACTCGTCGCCGCCGAAGCGGGCCAGGACATCGCTTCCCCGGATCGCGCCGCGCAGGCGCTCCGCCGTCTCGACGAGCACGCGGTCGCCGACATCGTGACCAAGGCTGTCATTGACCTGCTTGAAGCCGTCGAGATCGACATAGAGCAGCGCGAACGGCTCGCCCGTGCGGTCGAGCCGCGCGAAGGCCTCCGCGATGTTGGCATTGTACTCGAAGCGGTTGGCGAGCCCGGTCAATTCGTCGAAACGCGCCATCTGCTCGATCCGCGCCTCGGTCGCCTTGCGCTCGGTCGCATCCTCCGTCGACATCAGGACGCCGCCCTCGGCCGCCGGCGCGAAGGTGACCACCAGAACCCGCCCCGCGCGCGTCTGGATTTCGCGGCTGGTCGTCATCTGCGTCGCCTGGACCTCGGCCAGCGCTTCCTTGAGGTCACGCAGCTGCCCCGCGGCGACGACCTGTCGTTCGACGAGGAACCGGGCGATCGCGGTGATCGGCGTGCCTGGCAGGGCGAGCGTCTCCGGCAGGCCGTAGAGCGCGAGATGGGGGGCGTTGCTGACGGCGAGCTTGAGATCGCGGTCGAACATCGCCAGCCCGTGGATCATGGTGTTGAGCGCGGCATCCAGCGTCAGGTTCTGCGAATGCAGCGCGGAGGCCAGCGCCTTCGACTGCTTCGTCGCATCGCTGAGCGCGAGGAGATTGCGATGCAGCGAATTGGTGATGGCGATGTTCGCCGCCACATACAGAAAGGCGAAGTAGCCGATATACTGATAATAAGGATTGTGGGCCTGGATGAGGCCGAATGCCATCGGCACGCAGAAGGTCAGAAGCTGTACGGCGACGAATTTGGGCCGACCGGCATTGCGCGAGACATAGCCGGAGGCGATCGCGATCGTCGATGCGACCGAGGTGATATGGGCGGCCGGATCGTCGGTCTGCGCCAGCGCCGCATAGCAGCTGTAGCCGAGCACGGCGCTGAAGGCGGTGGCGCCGAGGAAGTAATCGCGGTCCCAGCGCCGCGTCTCGTCATAGCCGTCGCGCGAATGGTCGGTGCGCCGATAGGAGACGAAGGTCGCCAGCCGCAGCAGCACGATCAGCGCCACCAGGATCGTGAGCGCTTCGAAGACGACGAGACCGGTCGAAATCCAGCACAGGAGCGGGGTCAGGATGCCGGCGACGCCGCCGGGAATGATCGAGGCGGGTGATGAGAACAGGGAGGCGACCAGCAGCGCGTAGCTGGGCTGATCGAAGTCCTCGCCGGGACGACGCAGTCTGGCGTTCCACCAATCCTTCAGCGCGCCCGCCATCTCTTCTCGTCCCGCCGGTCGCTGATGCGCCTCGTTTGCGACGCCCGCACATGTCTCCCGCTTTAAAGTTTTAGACGCTCAGAGGTAAATGTTTGGTGTTCCGGCGGCGCCGCATTGAGCGCGACGCTGCGACGGTCAGAAACTGAGCTGCAGATCCTGGCCCACGACTGGGCGCTGATACATGCGCGCGAGCATGCGATCCTGGGTCTGTGCGATGCGCTGCAGCTTCGAGATCGCGCTCGGGCTCAGCCGCAGCATGCAGTCGGTCCAGATTTGGCTGAGCTGGGCGAGTTCTTCCTGCAGGTCGCCGGCGCGGCGGTTGAAGGCCGAAAACAGCGCCGTCTTGGCTGCATGCATGGGCAGGGAATCATGCGCATACTTGCGGATCCAGGCCTCGCCCGTGCCGGTTGGGACGACGGCTTCGAGTCCGCCCGCCTCCATGAACGCCTGCGCGCTCATCTCCTCGCCCGACATGAGCATCCGTTCCGCCGCCCGCGCCCCCATCCGGCGCGAAAGGATCGCGACGGCGGTAATCGGGAAGTGGTTGAACTTGATCTCGGGATAAACGAACGACGCCTGCTCTTCCGCGATCATCACATTGCAGGAGCGCGGGGCGTCGATGCCGCCGCCGATCGCCTTGGCGTGGATCGTCGAGAGCGTCACCACAAGCCCGTTCAGACCGCTCGCATTCATCACGGCACCGGCGGCCGAGAGCCGGGCATACTCGGCCAGGGCCGCACGGTCGTTCTTCGCCAGGCAGTCCAGATAGAAATCGAGATCACCGCCGAGCGTGAAGAACGGGCCGGTGCCGCGGAAGGCCAGGAAGCGCACCGGCGCGCGGTGATACTGGTCCGGCGCGCCCCACAGAGCCATGATCGCGCTCTGGATTTTCACCAGGCTGTCGAGCAGCTGCAGCGTGAAGACCGGCTTCAGCTCGGGCCGGATCGTGACCCAGAGCGTCTTGATCTCGGGCTCATAGGAAAGCTGCGTCTCGGGAAGGAAACCCGCCCGGTGACGGATCGCGTCGATGACCTCGCAGCTATCGAGCACCGCTGCGGGAGTGGCATTCACGACCGAAGCAACCGACTGGAACATGCTGCTGATCCCGTACCGCTAGCGAGGAGCGCGATGCCGCCAAGCTACGCGAAGTTAACAAACTGTAAATGAAAACCCGAACAGATGGTTAATCTTGTTAACCAATATTACCTAACGTCAGGTGTTTGCTTGCGGATCTGTATCGAATTGGCACGGAGACGGGCCGATGTCTTGCCGCAGGCAAGCGGCATGCCGGCGCTCGGCCACGCTTGTCGAAAAGCGGCGATGCGGCTAACGATGCGCCGCGATTTCGCCGCGTTGCCAGCGTTGAAACCGGTTGCCGAGTCGTTGCCGTGAACCGCCAGACATCCGCAGAAGACGAGAAACGGGCGCGCCTCGCCGCCGCCCTCCGGGAGAACCTGAAGCGCCGCAAGGCTCAGGCCCGGGCCCGTCGTGTGGAGGGGGCGGCCGTGGAGGCGGACGAAGCGCCGCAAGCCCAGGCCGACCCAGACCGGTCCTGACACCGACTTCCTCGCGCCCGGCCATTCGCCCGGGCCTCAGCAGGACCTGACGATGGACAAGATCCGCATCACCGGCGGCCAGCGCCTTGACGGCGCCATCCCGATCTCCGGCGCCAAAAACGCCGCCCTGCCGCTGATGATCGCGAGCCTGCTCACCGACGAGACGCTGACGCTCGCCAATGTGCCGCGCCTCTCCGATGTCAGCGCGCTCTCGCGCATCCTCTCCAATCATGGCGTCGATCGTTCGATCGCAGGCAAGCGCATCGGTCAGTCGGCCGAGACGGGCCAGACCATCGCGCTGACCGCAAGGCAGATCGTCGACACCTGCGCGCCCTACGAACTTGTCTCGACGATGCGGGCGAGCTTCTGGGTCATCGCGCCGATCCTGGCCCGCATGGGTGAGGCAAAGGTGTCCCTGCCCGGCGGCTGCGCCATCGGCACCCGCCCGGTCGATCTGCTGCTGATGGCGCTGGAGCGGCTGGGTGCCGAGATCGAGATCGAGAACGGCTACGCCATCGCGCGCGCGCCGCGCGGCCTGCGGGGCGCCGAGATCGTCTTCCCGAAGGTCACGGTCGGCGGAACCCACACCGCGCTGATGGCCGCGGTCCTCGCTCAGGGAACGACCGTGATCGAGAACGCTGCTCGCGAGCCGGAGATTGCGGATCTCGCCGCCTGCCTGTCCAAGATGGGGGCGAAGATCGAGGGTGCCGGCACGAGCCGGATCGTGGTGACGGGCGTGGCGCGACTGGGCGGTGCCCATCACGCGGTGCTGCCCGATCGGATCGAGGCCGGGACCTACGCCATGGCGGTCGCGATGACGGGCGGCGATGTGGTGCTCGAAGGCGCCCGACCCGAACTGCTCCAGTCGGCGCTGGACGTGCTGGTTCAGGCGGGGGTCGACATCTCCACGACGAATGAGGGCATCCGCGTCCGCCGTAACGGCCGGCCGCTCGAGGCGGTCGACATCGCGACCGATCCTTTCCCCGGCTTCCCGACGGACCTCCAGGCCCAGTTCATGGCGCTTATGACCAAGGCGAAGGGCACCTCGCGCATCCGCGAGACGATTTTCGAAAACCGCTTCATGCATGTGCAGGAGCTAGCGCGCCTCGGCGCGAAGATCCGCCTGGAGGGCGATGCCGCCCATGTCGAGGGCGTGGCGAAGCTGACGGGCGCCCCCGTGATGGCCACCGATCTGCGCGCCTCCGTCTCGCTCGTGATCGCCGGCCTCGCCGCCGAGGGCGAGACCACCATCAACCGTGTCTATCACCTGGACCGTGGTTTCGAGGCGCTGGAAGCGAAGTTGACCCGGTGCGGCGCCAAGGTCGAGCGCCTGAGCGGTTGACGCGCGCGGGCGGCACCGCCAGAACACAGGCCATGTCGGACGATGCCGCAGACCCCCTGAAGCTCATCGCGCTCGATGCCGATGACCTCGCCGTGATGTCGGCCCATCTGCAGGATGCTGTCCTGAAGGTGGCGGACATCGTCTGGCTGCCGGCCGAGAAGCGTTTCGCACTCGCCGCCCGTCGCTTCGACTGGGAGGGGGCTCCGCGCGGCCAATACCGGCGCCGGCTCACCGCGCTTCATTTCGATCGCGTCCTGGCCGTGCGCAGCACCGGCATCGACAAGCAGATCCCCGACCGTGTGCTGAGCCTGCTGGCGATCGCCTTCACCGGCAGCGACGGGCCGGAGGGCGATGTGACGCTGCATTTTTCGGACGGCGCCGCGATCCGCCTCGCCGTCGAATGCGTCGAGGCGCAGATGAAGGATCTCGGCCCTGTCTGGGAAGCCCTGGCCAAGCCGGAACATCCCGACGGTCCCTGAGCCGAAACTCTCTCCCGCCTGCGAACCACCCAGCCGACCAGCACCTCCGGGGACAGCGATGCCGATCAGGCTCGACGACAGCACCGCCGATTTCGAAAGCGCGTTCCGGGACCTGCTGTCGGCCAAACGCGAGGTCTCCGAGGAGGTCGATCGCGTGGTGGCGGACATCATCGCGGCGGTCAGGGAGCGCGGTGATGCCGCGGTCATCGACTACACGCGGCGCTTCGACGAACTCGGGCTGACGGAAGCGACATTGCGCGTGCCGGCGGCCGAGATCGACGCCGCCGTCGCGGCCTGCTCGCCGGCGCAGATCCAGGCTCTCGAAACCGCGCGCGACCGCATCGAGGCTTATCACGCCCGCCAGAAACCGCAGGATGCCTGGTTCACCGATGCGGCGGGCGTCGAGAGTGGCTGGCGCTGGAGCGCCGTCGAGGCGGTGGGCCTCTATGTGCCCGGCGGTACGGCGAGCTACCCCTCATCCGTGCTGATGAACGCCGTGCCGGCCAAGGTAGCGGGCGTCGATCGGGTGGTGATGGTGGCGCCGACGCCGCGGGGCGAGACGAACCCGCTTGTGCTGGCCGCGGCGCGGCTCGCCGGCGTCGACGAAATCTACCGCATCGGCGGGGCGCAGGCCGTCGCGGCGCTCGCCTATGGCACCGCCACGATCGCGCCGGTCTCGAAAATCGTCGGTCCCGGCAACGCCTATGTCGCCGCCGCCAAGCGCCGGGTTTTCGGCCAGGTCGGCATCGACATGATCGCTGGTCCCTCGGAGGTGTTGATCGTCGCCGACGCGACCGCCAATCCGGACTGGATTGCCGCCGATCTTCTGGCACAGGCGGAGCATGACGCGTCCGCCCAGTCGATCCTCATGACAGATGATGCGGCTTTGGCGGACCAGGTCGAACGGGCCGTCGAGGCACAGCTGCGCACGCTGCCGCGCGCGGCGATCGCTGGAAAAAGCTGGTCTGATTTCGGCGCGATCCTGCTCGTCGCCGATCTCGAGGCTTCCGTGCCGCTGATCGACCGGATGGCGCCGGAGCATCTCGAGATCATGACCGCGGAGCCGGAGCGCCTGTCCGGGCTGATCCGCAATGCCGGCGCGATCTTCCTCGGCGGCCATACGCCCGAGGCGGTCGGCGATTATGTCGGCGGGCCCAATCATGTGCTGCCGACGGCCCGCTCCGCCCGCTTCTCCTCGGGCCTCGGCGTGCTCGACTTCATGAAGCGGACATCGCTGCTGAAATGCGGCCCCGAGTCCCTGCGCGCGCTCGCGCCGGCTGCCGCCGCGCTGGCGGAGGCGGAGGGCTTGCACGCTCACGGGCGTTCCGTGACGATCAGGCTGAATCTCTGAGGTCACGCCTCGGAGCGGCAGACCGCCATGGCGGAACCGGAGGGACCGATGCCCCAGGCCGAGACACCCGCGAAGCAGTGCCTCGTCGGCGTGACGCTGGATCCCTCCTCGCTGGGCGGCGGCTCGGCCGATCAGGAGCATGAGCGGGCCGTCGCGATCTATGATCTGATCGAGCGCAACCGCTTCGTCCTGCCCGGCCATGAGGGCGGCCCCTATCTCGCCCATCTCGCCATGGTCGAGCGCCGGCTCGTCTTCGAAATCCGCGAGGCCGACGGCGCGCCGGTGATCACGCACCATCTCTCGCTCACGCCGTTCCGCCGCATCGTCAAGGACTATGCGATGGTCTGCGAAAGCTATTACGCCGCCATCCGCACCGCCACGCCCTCGCAGATCGAGGCCATCGACATGGGCCGGCGCGGCCTCCACGACGAGGCCGCCGGCATCCTCGTCGAGCGTCTCGCGGGCAAGGTCGAGATCGATTTCGATACGGCGAGGCGGCTCTTTACGCTGATCTACGCGTTGCACTGGAAGGGCTGAGGCTTGGAGCCGCCCGCATCGCGAAAGGTTCAGAGCGTGCTCTTCATGTGCGCGCACAACGCCGTTCGCTCGCCGATGGCGGAGGCGATGGCGAAGCACTTCTTCGGCAAGTCGGTCTATGTCCAGTCGGCCGGCGCGCGGCGGGGTGAGGTCGATGCCTTCGCGCTCGCGGCCCTCGACGAGATCGGCATCGACGCCCACAAGCACAAGCCGAAATCGATCGAGGAACTCGAGGAGTGGGAGGGGCTCAACTTCGACCTCATCGTCTCGCTATCGCCCGAGGCGCATCACCGCGCCCTCGATCTGACGCGCACCGTCGCCGCCGAGGTCGAGTACTGGCCGACCGTCGATCCGACGGCCGTCCAGGGCTCTCGCGACCAGATGATGGATGCCTATCGCGAGGTTCGGGACGGGCTGATGCGCCGCATCAAGGAGCGGCTCGCGCGCTGAGGCCGATCGGTACCTGTCGCGCCCCTCCAGCCCTGCCGCGTAAGCGATCTTTAACCTCGATCTGTGTGAATGACGGGGTCTGCCGGGGGGGCCTGCGGACGGTGGTCCAGCGTTCGGGTTCCTCATGCCTTCGACTGCAGTTTCGCGCCCCTCTCCGTCGCGCGCCTTGTCCGCACGCGACCGTCTCGTCCTCCTGCTCGTCGCGCTCGCCAGCCCGCTCGCGATCGCCGCCGCACTGCCTCAGGCGGGTGCCGATACGCGGGTGCCGGTCGCGATCCTCTTCTCGCCATGGACGTCGGCCGACGACGCGCTGGCGCTGACCCTCGCGGCCGGGCACCGGGTGCTGCGTTCGGGCCGGGCGTCCAACGTCGTCGTCGTCGCGCCTGCGGACGAAGGCATGGCGAACCGCCCTCGCGGCGCCCTCCTGCTGGTTGCGCTGACCGGTCTCGCCGGCTGCCTCGATGCTCCTGCCGACGATTGGCGCGCATGATGAACTGGACGCTCGATTCCGTCCGGAGCCGCGTCGCCTGCGTCCTGCTCGGGCTCGCTTTCCTGCATGTGCCGCTGCTGCTGCTGATCGAGCTGATGCTCGGTCGATCGGTGTGGCTGCCGACGGCGCTGGCGTTCGGCATGGCGGCGGCTGCCTGGCTTCTCTACGCAACACGCGGAGCCGCCATCGTCACCCAGCTCGCCCTTGCGATCGTGCTGATCGCCCAGGTTTCGCTGATGGTGGCGAGCCTCGCCGGGCACCCCTGGCAGCCCGACATGCACATGTACTATTTCGCCGTGCTGGCGCTGCTCGCGGGCTTCTGCGACTGGCGGCCGATCGTGCTGGGGGCGGCACTGACGGCCCTCCACCACCTCGCACTCCAATACATCCTTCCGGCGGCTGTGTTCTATCAGGGTGGCAGCCTCGGGCGGGTGCTGCTGCACGCGGTTATCGTTGTCATCGAGACCTCCTTCCTCACAATGGTCGCGGTCATGCTGGAGCGCATGTTCGTGCTGAACGAAAACAGCCTCGCCAAGGCGCAGGAGAATGCGGATCGCGAGCGACAGGTGGCGGAGCGGGAAAAGCAACTGGGCGAGGAGATCGCTCGGCGCTCCGACTTGCTGCGCGAGACGGTTGCCGTCTTCCGCGCGCGCATGGAGGAGGAGATGGCGGTTCTGGACGGCGCCGCCGGCGTGATGCAGGCCGAGGCCGTCGCGCTCACGACGACCTCCAACGAAGCCCGCGGCAAGACGGTCGTCGTATCGGACGCGACGTCGGAAACGCTGCTCAGCATCGACCACCTGTCCGCGGCGAGCGATCAGCTCGCCATGTCGATCGGCGAGATCGGCCGCAGCGTGGCCCACGCCGCCGACGGCACCGCGACGGCCGCGGAACTGGCCCGCAGGGCGAGCAGCGAGATCGAGGTGCTCGCCCGCAACAGCGAGAATGTCGGCGCGGTGGTGGAGCTGATCCGCAGCATTGCGGCGCAGACCAGCCTGCTCGCGCTGAACGCGACGATCGAGGCCGCGCGGGCCGGCGAGATGGGGCGTGGCTTCGCCGTTGTCGCGGGCGAGGTGAAGACGCTCTCGGCCCAGACCGCCAAGGCGACCGACGAGGTCTCGGCGCAGATCGGCGCCATGCAGGACGCCTCGCAGCGTTCGCTCAAGGCGATCCGCGACATCGTGACGGCCATCGGCGACGTCGAGCGCGTGGCAGAAGCGATCTCGGTGTCCGTTCAGCAGCAGGGCCAGGCGACCGGCGAGATCGCGCATCAGGTTCGGATGTCGTTCGAGGGCGCGCGGCGCAGCGCCGACATCGTCGAAAGCTTTGAGGCGATGACCGAAGGTGCCCATCACGCGGCGCGCCAGGTGCAGGGCTCGGCCGAGGCGGTCGCGACCCATACGCGCGAAATCCGCGCCGAAGTCGCCGCCTTCTGCGGGCGGGTGGCGGCGGCCTGAGCCTACCAGCCCCGGCCGGGGCCGACCTGGCCGAGGCCCAGCCAATGCCCGACGGTCGCGGCGATATCGGTGAAGCTCTCTCGCCGGCCTAGCGGCTCGGGCGCGATGCCGGGGCCGAAAGCAAGGATCGGCACATGTTCGCGCGTGTGGTCCGTCCCCGGCCAGGTCGGATCGTTGCCGTGATCGGCCGTGAGGATCGCGAGATCGCCGGGGCACAAAGCGGCTTCGAGCCGCGGAACCATCGCATCGAAGGCTTCGAGTGCCGCCGCATAGCCCGGCACGTCGCGGCGATGGCCGAACTCCGTGTCGAAATCGACGAGGTTCACGAAGCAGAACCCGCCATCCGGCAGATCCGACCAGGCGGTGAGCGCCGCCTCGAACATCGCCGCGTTGCCAAAGGGCTTGATCTCGGCCCCCGTGGCGCGATGCGCGAAGATGTCGCCGATCTTTCCCACCGTGACGACCGGCCGTCCCTGCGCGGCGAGCCGGTCGAGGATCGTCTCGCCCGGCGGCGGGATGGCGAAGTCCTTGCGATTGCCGGTGCGATTGAAGCCCGTCTCGCGGCCGCCGACGAAGGGGCGGGCGATGACGCGCCCGATCCGCAGGGGATCGACCAGGGCCCGAACCTGGCGGCACAGCGCATAGAGTCGCTCCAGGCCGAAATGCTCCTCATGCGCGGCGATTTGCAGCACGGAGTCGACGGAGGTGTAGCAGATGGGCTTGCCGGTCGCGATGTGCTCTTCGGCGAGCTCGTCGATGATCGCCGTGCCGGAGGCGTGCCGGTTACCGAGGATGCCGGGCAGGGCGCCTGCGTGGATGATGGCGGCGACGAGATCGGCGGGGAAGGAATTCTCCAGATCGGTGAAATAGCCCCAGGCAAAGGGCACGGGGCAGCCGGCGATCTCCCAATGCCCCGATGGAGTGTCCTTGCCCTGGCTACGCTCGACGCCGTAGCCGTAGCGACCCTGGGGGCTGGCCGGTTTCACGATCCCCGCCAGCGGGCTTCCCGTAGAGGCCTCGCAGGCGTGGGCGAGCCCGAGCCGCACGAGATTCGGCAGGGCCAGCGCGCCGCTACGCAGCCCGGCGCGGTCGCCCCGACCCTCCGCACAAGCCAGTGCGATGTGTCCGAGCGTATCGGCACCGGCATCGCCGTAGAGATGCGCATCCTCCGCCCCGCCGCAGCCGACGGAATCGAGCACGATCAGGATGGCGCGCGCCATGCTCAGTCCCTCACGGCGGCAGCGCCGGCGGGTTCGAGATTGAGTGCCGCGGCAAGCAGGGCCTGGGTGTAGGCCTCGCGGGGCCGGGAGAAGATCTCCTCGGCCGGACCCTCCTCGACGACCTTGCCGTTCTGCATCACCAGCACGCGATGGGCCATCGCGCGGACGACCTTGAGGTCGTGGCTGATGAAGAGATAGCCCAGCTTGCGCCTCGCCTGAAGTTCACGCAGCAGCGCGACGATCTGCACCTGAACCGACATGTCGAGTGCCGAGGTTGGCTCGTCCAGCACGACGAATTTCGGATCGAGCGCCATGGCCCGGGCGATCGCGATGCGCTGACGCTGACCGCCTGAGAACTCGTGCGGGTAGCGGTCCATCGCGGAGGGATCGAGCCCGACATCGCTCAGGGCCTGCGCCACCACCTCGCGCCGCTGCGCATAGCTCTGCTGCTTCGCCTGGACGGTCAGCCCCTCGGCGACAATCTCGGCCACCGACATGCGCGGCGACAGCGAGCCATAGGGATCCTGAAAGACAACCTGCAGGTCCTTCCGCTTCGGTCGGACCTGGGAAGCCGAAAGCCCATCGATCCGGTCGCCGAGGAAGAGGATCGGCCCCTCCGACGAGATCAGCCGCAGGATGGCGAGGCCGAGCGTCGTCTTGCCCGAACCTGATTCCCCGACGACGCCGAGCGTCTCGCCTTCGCGCACGCTCACCGAGATGCCGTCGACTGCCTTCACATGCCCGGTGGTCCGGCGGAGGAAGCCGCTCTTAATCGGGAACCAGACCTTGATCGGCCCGGCCTCGACCAGTGTGGCAGCATCGTCCGCGACAGGGTCGGGGCGCCCGGTCGGCTCGGCCGCGATCAGGCGTTGTGTGTAGGCGTGCTGCGGGTTGCCGAAGATCTCGGCCACTGGCCCCTGCTCGACGATCTGCCCCTTCAGCATCACGCAGACACGGTCGGCGATGCGGCGGACGATGCCGAGATCATGGGTGATGAACAGCATCGCCATGCCGAGCCGCGTCTGCAGGTCCTTGAGCAGCTTCAGGATCTGCGCCTGCACGGTGACGTCGAGCGCTGTGGTCGGCTCGTCGGCGATCAGGAGATGCGGCTCGTTGGCGAGCGCCATCGCGATCATCACGCGCTGGCGCTGGCCGCCGGAAAGCTGGTGCGGATAGGCGTCGAGCCGGCTCTTCGCGTCGCGGATGCCGACCAGTTCCAGCAGTTCCAGCGTACGCGCCCGCGCAGCCTCGCCTCGCAGACCCTTGTGAAGCTCGAGGATCTCGCCGATCTGCCGCTCGATCGTGTGCAGCGGGTTGAGCGAGGTCATCGGCTCCTGGAACACCATGGTGATGTCGTTCCCGCGGACCTTGCGCATCGCGTCCTCGTCGGCGGCGATGAGGTCCTGGCCGTCGAACATCACCTTTCCGAAGGGATGATGCGCCGCCGGATAGTTCAACAGCTTCAGGATCGACAGCGCCGAGACCGATTTGCCGGAGCCCGACTCGCCGACGATGGCGAGCGTCTCGCCCTTGGCGAGATCGAAGGACACCCGGTCGACCGCGAGCGTCTCGCGCCCGCCCTGACGGAAGGCGACGGAGAGATCCTGGACGGAGAGGAGGGGGGCGCTCATGCGAACGTCTTCCGCGGGTCGAACGCATCCCGCACCGCCTCGCCGATGAAGATCAGCAGCGAGAGCATCAGCGCGATGACGACGAAGCCGGAGAGACCGAGCCACGGCGCCTGCAGGTTGGATTTGCCCTGCGCCAGAAGTTCTCCGAGCGAGGGCGAGCCCGGCGGCAGGCCGAAGCCGAGGAAGTCGAGCGAGGTCAGGGTCGTGATCGAGCCGTTCAGGATGAAGGGCAGGAAGGTGAGGGTCGCGACCATCGCATTGGGCAGCAGATGCTTGACCATGATGGCGCGGTCGGAGAGCCCGAGCGCCCGTGCCGCGCGGACATACTCGAAATTGCGCGCCCTCAGGAACTCGGCCCGGACAACGCCGACCAGCGCGACCCAGGAGAACAGGAGCAGGATGCCGAGCAGCACGAAGAAGCTCGGCGTGATGATCGCGGCGACGATGATCAGCAGGTAGAGCGCCGGGATCGACGTCCAGATCTCGATCACGCGCTGGAAGATGAGATCGGTCCAGCCGCCGAAATAGCCCTGGATGGCGCCCGCGGCGATGCCGATCACCGAGGAGATCCCACACAGGATCAGCCCGAACAGGATGGAGATGCGGAAGCCGTAGATCAGCCGGGCGACGACGTCGCGGCCCTGGTCGTCGGTGCCGAGCCAGTTCCATTCGAGATCGCGGCAGCCCGTCCCGCCGGTCCGCTCGGCGATGCCCTTGCACTGCTCGTCCTTGAGCATCCAGGTCGGCGGCGCCGGGGCCGGCACCGGAAGGTCGAGATTATGCGTGCGATAGCTGTAGCGGATCGGTGGCCAGACCGAGAAGCCGTTGGCGTCGATCTCCTTGGCGATTACCGGATCCCGGTAATCCGTCGTGGCCAGGAACCCGCCGAACTTCTCCTCCGGGTAGTTTACCGCGACGGGGAACAGCCACTCGCCCTTGTAGCGCACGATGAGCGGCCGGTCGTTGGCCAGGAACTCGGCAAAGAGCGATAGCACGAACAGCGTCAGGAAGATCCAGAGCGACCACCAGCCGCGCCGGTTGGCCTTGAAGTTATTGAGCCGGCGCCGGTTGATCGGCGAGAGCTTGAGCCAGCCCTGGGCGGCTTCGGCCGGGGCCAGCGGCGTCTCCGCACGCAGGGCGGCCGGCGGGGCGATCAGCGTGTCGCTCATCTCACGTCTCCCGCGTCTCGAAATCGATGCGGGGATCGACCCAGGTGTAGGTCAGGTCGGTGATGAGATGCACGACGAGGCCGATCAGCGAGAAGATGTAGAGATTGGCGAAGACCACCGGGTAGTCGCGGTTGACGATCGCCTCGAAGGAGAGGAGCCCGAGCCCGTCGAGCGAGAAGATCGTCTCGATCAGGAGTGAGCCGGCGAAGAGCGCACCGACGAAGGCGCCGGGGAAACCGGCGATCACGATCAGCATCGCGTTGCGGAAGACATGGCCATAAAGCACGCCGCGCTCGGACAGCCCCTTCATCCGCGCCGTCAGGACGTATTGCTTGCGGATCTCGTCGAGGAACGAGTTCTTGGTCAACAGCGTGGAGGTCGCAAAGGCCCCGAGCGCCATCGCCGTCACCGGCAGGGCGATGTGCCAGAGATAATCCGCGATCTTTCCAAACAGGCTGAGCTGCGAGAAGTTGTCGGAGGTGAGTCCGCGCAGCGGGAAAATCTGCCAGAACGACCCGCCGGCGAAGAGCACGATCAGCAGGATCGCGAAGAGGAAGCCGGGGATGGCATAGCCGACGATGACGACGGCGCTCGTCCAGGTGTCGAAGCGCGAGCCGTCCTTCACCGCCTTGCGGATGCCCAGCGGGATGGAGATCGCATAGGACAGAAGCGTCATCCAGAGGCCCAGCGAGATCGAGACCGGCAGCTTCTCCTTGATCAACTGCAGCACAGGCGCGTCGCGGAAATAACTGCGGCCGAAATCGAAGCGCACATAGTCGCCGAGCATCTTCAGGAAGCGCTCATGCGCCGGCTTGTCGAAGCCGAACTGCTTCTCCAGCTCCTTGATGAAGGCGGGGTCGAGGCCCTGCGCCCCGCGATAGGCGGAGCCGGCGTCGCCCGCAGCCTGGGCTCCCGCATCCCCACCCGATCCACCGCCGACGCGATCCGCCGCCCCGCCGCTGTTGGGGTTCTGCAACTGCGAGATGACCCGTTCCACCGGCCCGCCGGGGGCGAACTGCACGATCACGAAGGAGATCAGCAGGATGCCGAACAGGGTCGGCACCATCAGGGCGATGCGGCGCGCGATGTAGCTCAGCATGCCGGCTCAGGCCTTCCCGATCCGCTTCGCCTTGTCGGCGTCGTACCACCAGATCGCCGGCGCGCCCGAGCCGTATTTCGGCTTGGTCTGTGGTCGCTCGAACATGTCCCAATAGGCCAGCCACTCCGTCGGGTTCCACCACATCGGAATCCAGTAGCGCCCGGCGCGCAGGATCCGGTCGAGGCATTTGGCCGCGATGATGACCTCGGCATAGCTGTCGGCCTGGCCGATCGCCTCGATCATCGCGTCGATGGCGGGGTGGCTGACGCCGCCGACATTGCGCGAGCCGCGGGTCCTGGCCGCCTCCGAGCCATAGACGATGCGCAAGGAATCGCTCGGGATCGCACTGCCGCCGAGCGCGCGGCTGATGATGTCGAAGTCGAACTCGTCGAGCCGGCGCTGATACTGGGCCGCGTCGACGATGCGCGACGTGGCGCTGATGCCGAGCCGCTTCAGATTGGCCTGGAAGGGCTGCGTATGGGGCTGCAGCGCCCCTTGCGAATCGAGGAACTCGATCTCGAAAGGCTGGCCGTTCGGCAGCTTCAGCACATTGCCGTCGCGCTTGCAGCCGGCCGCGCGGAACATCTCGTCGGCGCGGCGCAGCAGGGCGCGGTCGCTGCCGGAGCCGTCCGAGACCGGCGGCAGGAAGGGCTCACCGAAGACTTCTTCGGGCACCTTGCCGCGGAAGGGCTCGAGCAGCTTGAGCTCCGCCGGCGAGGGCAGGCCGGTCGCCTTCGAATCCGAGTTCTCGAAATAGGACGTCATCCGCGAGAAGGACGAGAACATGATGTTCCTATTCGTCCATTCGAAGTCGAAGCACAGACCAAGCGCCTCGCGGATACGGGGATCGGCGAATTTCTCGCGGCGCAGGTTGAAGATCCAGCCCTGGGAGCCGGTCGGGTCCGTCTTCGGCAGCGCCTCCTTCTTCACCTTGCCCTCGTGCAAAGCCGGGAAGTCGTAGCCGGTCGCCCAGATGCGGGAGGTGAACTCCTCCTGGAAGGTGATGATGCCGCTCTTGAAGGCCTCGAACGCCACCTGCCGGTCGCGGAAATACTCCCAGCGCACCCTGTCGAAATTGTTCACTCCGACATTCACCGGAAGATCGCGCCCCCAGTAGTCGGCCACGCGCTCGAACTCGATGAAGCGGCCCTGCTCGAAGCGTCCCACGCGATAGGGACCTGAGCCCAGCGGCGCCTCCAGCGTCGAGGCCTCGAAATTGCGGGTGGACCAGTATTTTTCCGAGAAGACCGGCAGGCCGGCAACGACCAGATGCAGGTCGCGGCTGCGCTTCGGCGTCAGTTGGGCGACGAAAATCTCGTCGCTCTCCGCCTGGGCTGAGGCCAGCTCGTTCAGCATCAGCCGGTAGGAAGGGTGCCCCTTGCTCTTCAGCAGGTTCATGCTGAAGGCGACATCGCGCGCCGTGACGCGGCTGCCGTCGTGGAAGCGCGCCTCCGGCCTCAGGCGGAACCGGTAGGTCAGCCGGTCGGCCGACACCGAAACGCTCTTCGCCAGCAGGCCGTAGAGCGTGCCCGGCTCGTCGCCGGAGCCGGCCATCAGGCTGTCGAAGCAGGCATCCATACCGGCGGCGCCGTCGCCCTGCAGCACGAAGGTGTTGAGCGTGTTGAAGGTGTCGAAGCTCTGGTTGCCGCTCGCTCGCTTGATCTGGACGGTTAGCGTGCCGCCCTTGGGCGCCTTCGGGTTCACATAGGGGAAATGCGGAAAATCGGCGGGCAGCCCGAGTTCGCCGAAGGTCGAGAGGCCGTGCGTTTCGGTGGCCTGCGCTGTGGCGCGCCCAACCAGGCCGGGCAGCGCCGTTCCGCCGGCGAGGAGCGCGGCCCCTTTCAGGACCCGGCGGCGCGTCATGCGGATCGTCATCGTGTCGCGTCTCCTCGTCGATGGCGGGGCATCCGAATCGCCCGCTGTCATCTGGCCCGCTCTGCCGGCAGGTGCAACATCGCACATCATCGTGGCGGCAACACCGTGACCGGGGCAAGCGTCGGGGCCGCAACAAAAAAGCCGGGCGCAGCGCCCGGCTTCAATGAAGTGTGATCGGAGGCCGGCTGCGGCTCAGGGCTTGGGCAGCGGCTTCGGCGCGTCGGCCAGCGAATTCAGATACGCCACCATGTCGGCGCGGGTGTCGGGGCGGCTCACGCCTGCGAAGGCCATGATGGTGCCAGGCATGTAGGCTTTCGGGTTCTTCAGGAACCCGTCAAGCTGATCGGCCTCCCACTTCTCGGCCGACTTGCCCTTCATCGCCGCCGAATAGGCAAAACCGTCGACGGCGCCCTTGTTGCGACCATAGACGTCGTAGAGATGCGGGCCGATCTTGTTGGCGCCGCCCTTCTCGAAGGTGTGGCAGGCCTTGCAAGCGCCGACGGCCTTCTCGCCGCGGGCGACGTCGGCCTTCGCGAGGCGAACCGCGATCGGCTCCTCGGCCGCGGCGGCCGGCCCAGCAGCGGCGGCCACAGGCTCGTCGCTCGGCAGGTCGTAGCCGGGAACGGCGGGCTTCTTCGGCGCGAACACGATGCCGGCCGTCATGTTGAGGCCCATCACCACGAGCAGCGTCGAGAGAACGGCACCGGCGATCTTGTTGGTTTCGATATCCATCGTATCCGAACCCTCGGCCGCCCGTGCGCCCGGCACGGGAAGCAAGACAGCGTCGTGCGGACCCGGAAGGGCCGACACCCGCGCGTTGCTTAACCGCTTTGCGCGCCTCATTGCAACTCGTATAAGCACGCTCCGCTTTGAGACCTTTTGACGCCTCGCGCGCCGCCTGTGCGCCGCCGCTACCGAGCCCTGCCAGCCATCATGTCGGACCCGCTGATCCTGATCCCTGCGCGCCTTCGAGCGACGCGCCTGCCCGGCAAGCCGCTGGCCGACATCCATGGCGAGCCGATGATCGTTCGCGTCTGGCGCCGCGCCGTCGCGGCCGGCATCGGCCCCGTCGCGGTCGCGACCGACTCGGACGACATCAAGGCCGCAGTCGAGGCCGCGGGCGGCGTCGCGGTGATGACCAGCGCCGAGCACCCCTCGGGCTCGGACCGCATCAAGGAGGCGGCCGACATCCTCGATCCCAACGGCCTCCACGACGTCATCGTCAACGTCCAGGGCGATTTCCCCACGCTGGATCCCATCGCGATCGCCGCCTCGATCACGCCGTTGGCGGATCCGGCGGTGCAGATCGCCACGCTCGTCGGGCTGATCACCGACGAGGAGGAAAAAACCGCCCCCAGCGTCGTCAAGATGATCGGCAGCCCCGTGGCACCGGGCCGCCTGCGGGCGCTCTATTTCACCCGCGCCACGGCACCCTATGGCGAGGGCCCGCTCTACCACCATGTCGGCATCTACGCCTATCGCCGCCGCGCGCTCGACCGATTCGTCAGCCTGCCGCAATCGACGCTCGAGAAACGCGAGAGCCTCGAGCAACTGCGCGCGCTCGAGGACGGCATGCGCATCGACGCCATGATCATCGACCACGTCCCCCGCGGCGTCGACACACCCCCCGACCTCGATCGCGCCCGCGCGGTCCTGAAGACCAGCGCCTGAAGTCCGAGAGCCGCATTCATGACCATCATCGTTTCCTACCAGGGCGAGCCCGGCGCCTTCTCCTCCCAGGCCGCCCTGCAGGTCTTTCCGGATTGCGAGCTTCTGCCCTGCGCCACCTTCGAGGATGCGCTCGCGGCGGTCTCCGACGGCACCGCGCGCTACGGCATGATCCCGATCGAGAACTCGATCGCCGGCCGCGTCGCCGACATTCATCACCTGCTGCCGCGCTCGGGGCTGCACATCATCGGCGAGCATTTCCTGCCGATCCGCTTCCATCTGATGGCGGTGAAGGGCGCGACCCTGGCGACGCTGACGCGGGTGCAGAGCCACATTCACGCGCTCGGCCAGTGCCGCAAGATCATCCGCAAGCTCGGTCTCAAGGCCGAGGTCGCGGCCGACACCGCAGGCTCCGCCCGGCAGGTGGCGGAGGCGGCGGACGTCACCCGGGCGGCAATCGCGCCGCGCATCGCGGCCGAAGTCTACGGCCTCGAGATCCTGATGGAGGACATCGAGGACGAGAAGCACAACACCACGCGCTTCGTCATCCTCTCGAAATATCCGGAGTTCACCCGCCAGGGCGCCGCGAAGACGGTGACGACACTGATCTTCCAGGTCCGCAACCTGCCGGCCGCGCTCTACAAGGCGATGGGCGGCTTTGCCACCAACGGCATCAACATGACCAAGCTCGAGAGCTACATGGTCGACGGCCAGTTCTCGGCGACGATGTTCTATGCCGATGTCGAGGGTCACCCGGAGGATCCCGCCCTGCGCCGCGCGCTCGACGAACTCGCCTTCTTCTCGAAGGAGGTGAAGATTCTCGGCGTCTACCCGGCGAGCCCCCTGCGCGAGAACTTCGCCGAGGCCGCGGAGTGAGGGCAGGGCGGTTGTCGTGGCCGAGGGCAGAGCAGTTCTCTGGACATGGCCATCAGAAACTCTCCCGAACGAAAGAATGAAAATACGGCCTGAATCCCGGTCTGTCAGCGGACACGTTTCGCAATTCTTCCCGACGCGCGACGAGAAACGGCAACTGCTTTTCGATTCCCCGCGTGATCGTTTCGCCGAACAACCACTTCGGCCACGGCATCGGCAGCAGGTTGAATGGCCAGATGCCGGGCGCGACGGTCTCGATGCTTGCGCTCTTGAGCGCGTAGCCGGAACCGCAGACAGCTTCGAATCCGTGCGGCGCGATGACCTTGGCGCTGTTCGGGTCTGCAAGATCGGAAAAGGTCACCAACGTGGGAATGGTCTCACCCACCAGCGCAACGCGCGTGCCGATAGGTAACTCTGCGACCTCGATCGGAGCTCGCTTGAGATAACCCTGCGGACTCAGGCCGAAAAAGGCCTGCGACACGAGCGTCTGCAGATTGCCCGCGTCGCCGCGCGGGCCTTGTGCCAGAAGCGCGACAAGGTTCTTGCCCTCGCCGAGATCGATAAAGGTTGCCTCTCCCCTCGAACTGATTCCGCGTGACGACCAGCCGAAACTCGGCCCAAAGAAGACGCGAATGACGCTCGAGCCTTGGCGGAGTCCCGCCGGGGTTTCGACCGTAAGCGAGATGCGATACGCAAATTCGCGGCTGTAGATGGCATAATAGCCGAGTAACAGGAGTGCCGGCGACAGGATCAACAACGCCAGGCAAGAATAGCAGCGCTTCACTGACCTATGATCCCTGCTGAGAAGGCGCTCTACCGATCGCTCCTGATCAAGCCGTCTCACCCTCGACCGCCCAGGCTCGCAGCAGCGTGTTGGCGATGGCGAGATGCTGCGGGCTGGTGAAGCCCTCGGGATGGGTGCCCTCCAGCATCGCCAGCGCCTCGTCGCGGGTGAACCAGCGCCCGGCCTCGAGCTCGGTCATGTCGAGGACGATCTCGTCGTTCAGCGCCTCCGCGATGCAGCCGATCATCAGCGAGGAGGGGAAGGGCCAGGGCTGTGAGGCGATGTAGCGGACGGTGCCGACGCGCAGGCCGGCCTCCTCCCAGCTTTCGCGGCGCACCGCATCCTCGAAGGTCTCGCCCGGTTCGACGAAGCCGGCGATGCAGGAATACATCCCCGGTGCGAAACGCGCCTGGCGCGCCAGCAGGCAGGTCTCGCCGCGCGTCACCAGCATGATCACGACCGGGTCGGTGCGTGGGAAGTGCTGGGCGCCGCAGGCGCTGCATTCGCGCTTCCAGCCCGACGCGCCGAGTTGGGTCGGTCCGCCGCACTGGGCGCAGCAGCGGTGGCGCGCATGCCAGTCCAGCAGCGCCTTGGCCTGGCCGAGCGGGCCGACCTCGTCCTCCGGAACCAGCCGCTTCAGCGCGACCGAGCGCAGATCGCTGACCACGAGCTCCGGCCGTGCCCGCAGCACCTCCGCCTGGGACCGGTCCAGCAGCCGCCCGAAGCGCGGGGCGCCATCGGGCGCCAGGCCGAGGAAGGCCTCCTCCAGCCCGTCGCCGAGGGACTGCGTCTCGCCATGGGTGAACCAGATCGAGAGCGCCTCGCCGTCGAGCTTCTTCAGGATCGGCGTCTCGCCGGCGACGACCGCGATGCGCGTGTCCGAGCGGTGGCGCAGCGCGTTGACGGCGTCGGGGTTGTTGCGCAGGTCCTCGCGCCGGTCGAGCTTGTTGACGGCGAAGCCGGTGAGGGCCGAGCGTTCGCGGGGACGGGAGGCGTCGTTCATGCCCTCCGTCCTAAACCCCGCTCCCGCCCCCACGCAAGCACGGTTATGTGGCGCTGCGGCCGCGCAGCAGATGGACGATGGCGGAGAAGTCCGCTCCGCCTTCGCCCCAGGCGTTGTGGAGCCCGTAGAGCTGGGTGGCCGCCGCGCCGAGCGGCGTCGAGGCGCCGGCCGCCTGGGCGGCCTCCTGCGAGAGCTTGAGGTCCTTCAGCATCAGGGCCGAGGCGAAGCCGGGCTTGTACTCGTTGTTGGCCGGCGAGGTCGGCACCGGGCCGGGCACCGGGCAATAGGTCGTCAGCGACCAGCACTGGCCCGACGAGGTCGAAGCGACGTCGAACAGCGCCTGATGCGACAGGCCAAGCTTCTCCGCCAGGACGAAGGCTTCCGACACGCCGATCATCGAGATGCCGAGGATCATGTTGTTGCAGATCTTGGCGGCCTGGCCGTTGCCGGCGGCGCCGCAATGCACGATGCGCCGGCCCATGGCCTTCAGGATCGGCTCGCCCAGCGCGAAGGCCTCCTCGGAACCACCGACCATGAAGGTCAGCGTGCCGCCCTTGGCCCCGCCCGTGCCGCCCGAGACCGGCGCGTCGAGCGAGAGGCAGCCGCGCTCGCCGGCCAGCCCATGTGCCTTGCGCGCGCTTTCGACATCCACGGTCGAGCAGTCGATGATCAGGGCGCCGCTCTTCACGCGGGGCAGCACGTCGCCCCAGACCGAGAGGACATGCTTGCCCGCCGGCAGCATGGTGACGACGATATCGGCGTCCGCGACGGCCTCCTGCGCCGATCCTGCGATCGCCACGCCGAGTTCGGCCGCGGCGTCCTTCGACGCCTGGACCAGATCGAAGGCGCGGACCTCATGCCCCGCCTTGACGAGGTTCCCGGCCATCGGGCCGCCCATATTGCCGAGGCCGATGAAGGCGATGCTGGTCATCAACGTGTCCTCCCGTTGGTTGCGACGTCATGGTCGGCCTTGAGCCGACCATCTCCTGCCGGAGCTTCTCGGATCTGAGCTTCGCTCCGCCAGAGAATGACGCCGAATCTCAATTCCCCTTGGCCCGGCCGACGAGCCCGCGCGCCACGATCATCCGCATCACCTCGTTGGTGCCCTCCAGAATCTGGTGGACGCGCAGGTCGCGGACGATCTTCTCGATCCCATAATCGGCGAGATAGCCGTAGCCGCCATGGATCTGCAGTGCCTCGTTGGCGACGGTGAAGCCCGTGTCGGTCGCGACGCGCTTGGCCATTGCACAGAGCTTGGTGGCGTCCGGCGTCTTGGCGTCGAGCGCCGCTGCAGCCCGCCAGAGCAGGCTGCGCGCGGCCTCCAGTTCCGTGGCCATGTCGGCGAGCTTGAACTGCAGCGCCTGGAAATCCGCGATGCGCGAGCCGAAGGCCTTGCGCTCCTGCGCATAGGCCAGCGCCCTGTCGAGCGCCCCTTGCGCGCCGCCGAGCGAGCAGGCGCCGATGTTGAGCCGCCCGCCATCCAGCCCCGCCATGGCGATCTTGAAGCCGATGCCCTCGGGTCCCAGCCGGTTGGCGACGGGCACGCGGCAGTTCTCGAAGATCACGGCCCGCGTCGGCTGCGCATTCCAGCCCATCTTCTTCTCGTTGGCGCCGAAGGAAAGGCCGGGCGTGCCCTTCTCGACGACGAGCGTCGAGATGCCCGAGGGACCGGCCTCGCCGGTGCGGACCATCACGACATAAAGGTCGGAGACGCCGGCGCCGGAGATGAACTGCTTCTGGCCGTCGAGGATGTAGTGGTCGCCGTCGCGGACCGCCTTCGTCTTGAGCGCAGCGGCGTCCGAGCCGGCGCCGGGCTCGGTCAGGCAGTAGCTCGCCAGATGCTCCATCGTGCAGAGCTTCGGCAGGAAAGCCGCCCGCTGCTCGGCCGAGCCGTAGCGGTCGATCATCCAGGCGCACATGTTGTGGATCGAGATATAGGCCGCGACCGTCGGGCAGCCGGTCGAGAGCGCCTCGAAGATCAGCGCCGCATCGAGCCGCGTGAGGCCGGAGCCCCCGACATCCTCGGCGATGTAGATGCCGCCCATGCCGAGCGCCGCCGCCTGGCGCATCTCGTCGACCGGGAAATGCTTCTCCTCGTCCCAGCGCATCGCGTTGGGCGCCAGCGTCTCGGCGGCGAAGGCGGTGGCCATGCCCTGAATGGCGAGCTGATCTTCGGAGAGGGCGAAGGCGGTCATAGGGTCAAGCCTCGATCAGATGGATCAGACGGGCGTAGCCCGTGCCAGCGAGCTTGCGCGCGAACCGCGCATCGGAGGTGGCGAGGCGAGCGCCGCGCCTTTCCGAAAAGGCCAAAAAAAGACAGTCTGCGCACGGATGGACGAGTTCCAGCGACAACTCGAGCGCACGCGAAACCTCCGGCACGCTTGGTTCGATCGGTACGAGCCCTTCTGCGAAATCGTAAGCGGCACGCGCGAACTCAGACGTAACGGCATTGCGCCGGACCGATCGCGTCAATGCATTGGCCAGCTCGATGCGGATCAGGTCCGGCGCCAACAAGGTCTCTGCCTCAGCCATGGCCGTCCTTGCAGTGTGACTGCGAGGGCCATCGACCACCGCGTCGAACAGCACGCTGGTGTCGACGATCATCACAGATCGCGTTCCCAATCGTCCGCTTCATCGCGGATCTCTCGGACGATTTCGGCCCCGCTTATGTTCACTTTCGGGAAGCCGTGTTCGCGCTCGAACTTCTCGAACAGAGCCTTCCGATCCGCGCCGGTCAGCGGAGCACCACGCGTCAACGCGAGGCTGGCTTCGTGCTGCAGTGATGTACCGTTGAGTTCGGCCTTGAGCTTCAATCGCCGCACCACCGCCTCCTCGACATCGCGGATCAGCAGATTGCCCATGCCACACCTCCCTTGCTAGCAAAGATGATAGCAAGGGAGGTGGTCGTTCTCAACCCATCGTCGGGATGACGAAGCTCGCGCCGTCCTTGATGCCGCTCGGCCAGCGCGCCGTCACCGTCTTGGTCTTGGTGTAGAAGCGGATCGAGTCCGGGCCGTGCTGGTTCAGGTCGCCGAAGGACGAGCGCTTCCAGCCACCGAAGGTGTAATAGGCCAGCGGCACCGGGATCGGCACGTTGATGCCGACCATGCCGACCTGAACCTTCGAGGCGAAGTCGCGTGCCGCGTCGCCGTCGCGGGTGAAGATCGCGGTGCCGTTGCCGTATTCGTGGTCGTTGGTGAGCTTCAGCGCCTCGTCATAGCTCTCGGCGCGCAGCACGGAGAGGACCGGCCCGAAGATCTCCTCCTTGTAGATGCGCATGTCCTTGGTGACGTTGTCGAACAGGCAGCCGCCGACATAGAAGCCGTTCTCATAGCCCTGCATCGTGAAGCCGCGGCCGTCGACGAGGAGCTTCGCGCCTTCCTGCACGCCGATATCGACGTAGTTCTTGATCTTCTCCATGGCGGCCTTGGTGACGACCGGGCCGTAATCGGCGGTGACGTCCGTCGAGGGGCCGACCTTCAGGCTCTCCACGCGGGGGATAAGCCGCTTCACCAGCTCGTCGGCCGTGGCCTTGCCGACGGGCACCGCGACCGAGATCGCCATGCAGCGTTCCCCGGCCGAGCCGTAGCCGGCGCCGATCAGCGCATCGACCGCCTGGTCCATATCGGCGTCGGGCATGATGATCATGTGGTTCTTGGCGCCGCCGAAGCACTGCACGCGCTTACCGGCCGCGCAGCCGCGAGCGTAGATATACTCCGCGATCGGCGTCGAGCCGACGAAGCCGACGGCCTTGATGTCGGGGTCGTCCAGGATGGCGTCGACCGCCTCCTTGTCGCCGTTGACGACGTTGAGGATGCCGGGAGGACCGCCCGCCTCGATGAACAGCTCGGCGAGGCGCATCGGCACGCCGGGATCGCGCTCCGAGGGCTTCAGGATGAAGGCGTTGCCGCAGGCGATCGCGGGGCCGAGCTTCCAGAGCGGGATCATCGCCGGGAAGTTGAACGGCGTGATGCCCGCGCAGACGCCGAGCGGCTGGCGCAGCGAATAGATGTCGATGCCGGGGCCGGCGCCGTCGGTGAACTCGCCCTTCATCAGGTTCGGCACGCCGAGCGAGAACTCGACGACCTCGACGCCGCGCTGGATGTCGCCCTTGGCGTCGGGAATGGTCTTGCCGTGTTCGCGGGCGAGCAGTTCGGCCAGTTCGTCATTATTCTGCGCGATCAGGTCGAGGAACTTCATCAGCACGCGGGCGCGGCGCTGCGGGTTGACCGCGGCCCATTTCGGCTGCGCCTCGGCGGCATTCTCGACAGCGGCGCGCAGCTCGGCGACCGAGGCCAGCGCGACCTTGCCGATCACCGAGCCGTCCATCGGCTGGAAGATGTCGGCGCTGCGCCCCGAGGTGCCGGCGACATGCTTGCCGCCGATGAAGTGCCCGACCTGACGCATCGCGTCCTCCCCTACCAATGGTGATGGCTCGAAATTCCGCTCTCCCCTACCATTCCTGTTTGCGCACGGCTATAGCGGAAGCCGGGCCGACGGCGTGCGGAAAAGCAAATACCGGGGAGTGGCGATGGAGCGGTTCGACTGGGATGATCTGCGCTTCTTCCTCGCCGTGGCCCGCTCCGGCCGGCTGACCGCCGCCGCCCGGCGCCTCGGCGCCGATCACGCCACCGTTTCGCGTCGCATCACCTCGCTGGAGGAATCGCTCAAAGCCAAGCTCTTCGAGCGGCGCCCGCAGGGCTATACGCTGACGGCGCATGGCGAGCGTCTGCTGGTCCGCGCCGAGAACATGGAAACCGATGCGCTGGCGATCCAGAGCGACATCGGCGGCGCCGACATGGCGCTGGCCGGCACGGTCCGGATCGGCGCGCCGGACGGCTTCGGCACGGTCTTCCTCGCACCGCGACTGGCCAAGCTCGCCGGCGTCTATCCCGGCCTCGAACTCCAGCTCATCGCCATGCCCCGGCTGCTCTCGCTCTCGAAGCGCGAGGCCGATGTCGCGATCACGCTCGCCCCGCCGAAGGAGGGCAAGGTCGTCGCGCGCAAGCTCTCGGACTACCGCCTCGGCCTCTACGCCAGCCGGGATTATCTCGACGCCATGCCGACGGTGACGAAGCCTGAGGACCTCTTCTCCCACCGCATCGTCGGTTACATCGACGATCTGATCTTCACCCCCGAACTCGACTATCTCGACGAAATCGCCAAGGGCCTCCGCGCCCAGGTGCAGAGTTCGAGCGTGCTGGCGCAAATGAACGCTGTCGTCTCCGGAGCGGGCATCGGCGTGATCCACCACTTCATGGCGGCGGACGAGCCGAGGCTGGTGCCGGTGCTGCCCGAGACGGTCTCGATCACGCGCTCCTTCTGGATGCTCGTCCATGCCGATCTGAAGGACGTGGCCCGCGTCCGGGCGATCGTCGATTTCATCGTCCGCGAGGCCAAGGCGAACCGCGCCTTGCTGATGGGCGAGACACAGGCGGCGGCGTCGCCGGCCTGACCGCTCGGGCTGCGATGCGGCTCGTCAGTGCGACTGCGTGCTAGATTCGCCAGGGCAGGACGTTGCCGGGAAACCGCTTCGCCAGCCGGTCGAGCGTCAGCATGGCGGCGAGGATCACCGCGGACGCGCTGATCGCGACGGCCGCCGCCTCGCCGGCGAGACCCGCTTCCTTGAGAGAGAAAAGCACCACGCCGAGTGTTTCGGTGCCTGACGACCAGAGCAGGGCCGAGACGGTCAGCTCGTTGAAGGCGACGAGGAACACCATCAGCGCACTCACCACCGCTGCCGGGGCGAGAATGGGCGCCACGATGAAGCGCAGCATCTGCCAGAGCGTCACGCCGTCGAGCTTTGCGGCATCCTCGTGATGCGCCTCGATCTGCGCCATGGCGGCCAGCGGCGCCTTCAGCGCCAGCGGCAGGAAGCGCGCCAGATAGGCGAAGAGGATGATGAAGGGCGTGGCGTAGATGCTCACGCCCAGCAGCGGCAGCGGCTTCAGGAACATCAGGATGCAGGCGATGGCGAGCACCACGCCCGGCAGCGCATAGGGCAGCTCGATCACCGCCTCGACGATCCGGCGGAGCTTCCCCATCCGCCGCTCCAGAGCATAGGCGAAGGCAATCGAGCCGAGCGCCAGGATCAGCGCGGCGCTGCCGGCGAAGAGGAAGGAGTTGCGAAAGGCCCGCATCGTCACGTCCTGCCGCAGCAGAACCTCGGCGAATTTCTCGAAGGTCAGGCTCTGCCAGGTCAGGGCGACACCGAGCGCCGGCGTCAGCGCCTCTGCCAGCAGAGCCAGGAAGGGCAGGCCGAGCTTGACTGCGAGCAGGAGCAATAGCGCGCCGGTGACGAAGGGCCGCGCCCGGCCGAGCGTCCAGAACGGCTCGAGCGGCCGCTCGATCTCGACCTTGCCGCCGGCCCGCCGCGTCGCCAGCATGCCGGCCGCAATGCCCAGCGCCGCGACCAGCCCGACGAGGATCGAGAGTGCGGCGGCGTCCGGCAGGCCGGCCGGACCGAAGCTCGACAGGCGCCGGTAGATCAGCGTCGGCAGCGTCAGATAGTTCACCGGCAGGCCGAGCAGCGCGGGAATCCCGAAATTGCCGATGCCGGCCACGAAGGCGAGCAGCGCCGCGGCGATGATCTGCGGACGCAGCACCGGCAGCAGCACGCGGCCGATGATGGTCGCCGGTCCCGCGCCCTCCATCTGGGCGGCCTCGATCAGCGAATGAGGCACGCTGCGCAGCCCGGTCCAGAGCGTGATGGCGACGAGCGGGGCGTGGTGCAGCGCCATGACCAGCGCGATCCCGCCACGACCGAGCAGCGGGTTCGGCGTGCCCGGAGGCGGGGCGAGGCCGATCAGCGCCAGGATCGGTGATTGCGGCGCGAACAGGCTGAGAAAGGCGAGCGCGGCGACCTGCGGCGCGATCATCATCGAGAAGACGAGGGCGAAGGCGATCGGCCTCTTGCCGCGCATGTCGGTGACGCTCAGCAGGATCGCCGCCGCGCCGCCGATCAGCAGCGCGCCGAGTGCCGAGAGGCCGGCCGTCTCGAGCGTGTGCAGTGTCGCATTGATCGCGGAGCGGCTGGCGAGCAGGGCGAGGGCGTCGGCGGGCGCGAACTGCCCGCCGGGCGCGAGGGCGGCGCCCGCCAGACGCAAGAAGGGCAGGCCGCCGAGCAGGACCGCGATGGCGGCGACCAGCACGGGCAGCCCCAGCCCCGCCGGCAGGGCGGGGCGCCGCCAGGACGGGCGGCCGGGCGCCTCCCGCCAGCCGGTCTGGGCGGCGAGCGTCACTCGAAGATCGCGCTGAAGCGCTTGCGGGCGGCGGGCTCGTCGGCCAGCGCCTTGGCGGCATCGAACGGCATCAGCTTGATGGCGCTGCGGGCAGGGTAGCCGGCGGGCAGGGCGACGTCGGGATGTGCCGCGACATAGCCCTGCTTGAGGGCGAGTTCCTGGCCTTCCTTGGACAGCAGGAAGTCGACGAAGGCCTTGGCGGCTTCGGGGTTCTTGCTGGTCTTCAGGATCGCGACCGGCTCGCTGACGGCGGAGACGCCTTCGCTCGGGAAGACGAACTCGACGGGCGCGCCCTTGGCCTTCTCGCGGATCGGCATGAAGTCGACGATCATGCCGTAGAGCTTCTCGCCCGTGGCGACCTGGCGGAGGATGTCGCCATTGGCGCCGGCAGCAAGGGCGCCATTCTTCTGCAGCGCCTCATAGAAGCCCCAGCCGGTCGGCAGGTTGCTGTTGAGCGTGATCGTGTGGATCATCGCCGCACCCGAATTGAGGGGGCTCGGCATCGCCACGAGGTTCTTCGCTTCGGGCTTCGTCAGGTCGAGCCAGCTCGACGGCTTCAGCGGCGCCTTGGTGTTGTAGACGATGCCCGTGGTGATCAGTTTGGTCGCGAACCAGAATTTCGCCTTGTCGTGCACGCCGGCGGGGTAGGCCGAGATGTCGGCCTTGTCATGCGCCAGCAGGCGGTCTTCCTTCTTGAGGCCTTCCATGGTGACCGCGTCGGCGATCAGCAGCAGGTCGGGCTGGGGCGCGCCCGCCTCGAACTCGGCCCGCAGTTTCGCCATGACGCGCGGCGTCCCGTCGCGCACGAAGCTGATCTCGACCTTGGGATGCTTGGCCTTGAAGGCGTCGATGGTCTGCTGGGCGTCGGTGTTGGGCTGGCTCGTGTAGAGGACGAGCTTGCCTTCGACCGCTGCGGCCTGGCCTGCAAGCAGGAACGCGGCCGAAAGGCTGGCGAAGAGGCCGGTGGCAAGGGCGCGGGGGAACGCCTTGAAGCGCATGGTGGTCTCCTTTGCGGATGCCCGGAACGGGGCCTGCGCTGGCGGTAGTCTGCGCATATGACATATCCATGAAAGCGTCGTCATCTGCCCGGCTGTCACGGATGCGGGCGCGGCTGCTCGCGTTGCCGGGTTGACCCTTCCACCTCGCCGTCCCACTTTCGGGCTCCACGCCCAGCCTTCCACAGGACCGACATGACTGCCTCAAAGCTCGACCAGCTTCGCCAGATGACCACTGTCGTTGCCGATACCGGCGACATCGAAGCGGTCCGCCGGCTGAAGCCCGTCGATTGCACGACCAATCCGACCCTGATCCTCAAGGCTGTCGAGACGCCGGCCTATGCCGATCTGGTCGAGGAGGCCGTGACCTGGGGCAAGAAGGCTGGCGGGGGAGAATCGACGGTCCATGCCGTCTGCGATCGGCTGGCCGTGACCTTCGGCGCCGAGCTGACGAAGATCGTCCCTGGTCGGGTTTCGACCGAGGTCGACGCCGATCTCTCCTTCGACACGCAGGCGACGATCGATAAGGCACGCGCCATCATTGCCGCGTATCAGGAGCGGGGGATCGAGAAGGACCGTATCCTGATCAAGATCGCCTCGACCTGGGAGGGCATCCAGTCTGCCAGGGTTTTGCAGGCCGAGGGCATCGACTGCAATTTGACGCTGCTGTTCAGCCTGCCGCAGGCCGTCGCCTGCGCTGACGCCAAGGCCTTTCTGATCTCGCCCTTCGTCGGGCGGATCCTCGACTGGCACGTCAAGGCCGGTGGCGGTCCCTACACGGCCGAGACCGATCCGGGCGTGGTGTCGGTGCGCACGATCTACGACTACTATAAAGCTCACGGCATCGAAACGGTCGTGATGGGCGCGTCCTTCCGCAATACCGGCGAGATCGAGGCCCTCGCAGGTTGTGACCGGCTGACGATTGGGCCAGGGCTGCTCGATGAACTCGCCGCCGCGCCCGGCGAGCTGCCGCGCAAACTCTCTCCCGATACGCCGCGCGAGGCGCCGGCCCGTCTTCATCTCGACGAGAAGGCTTTCCGCTTCGCACTCAATGAAGATGCGATGGCGACAGAAAAGCTGGCGGAGGGCATCCGCGGCTTCGTCAAGGACCTGCGCGCACTGCGCAAGCTGGTCGCCGCGCGCCTCGTCTGAGGCGTCTCGCGTCGATCAGGGGGCTTTCGCTTCGGCCTGCGCGGTGATGGCGGGCTTCGGCGGGGCCGTGGCGCCCTCGAAGAAGCTGCGTCCGCCCGCCGCGGCGGTCTCGAGCTGGGCCTTCCAGCCCTTGCTGTCCTTGCCGGCGCTGAGGGCGGTGAAGTCGCTGCGCCGACCGTCGCCGCCGCGTCCGCCCTGATAGACCATCACGCCCTGCGCGGTGACGACGATGTCGCCGCGCCGCAGGGTCGGGTCCTTCAGATACCAGTTCGGGTCCGAGGATGGATCGAGCTGAACGACCGGCGGCTTCGGCTTGGACGAGACCTCGGGTGCCTTCTGGCGGGGCAGCACCTGTCGCGGCTCGTCATATTCATAGATCGGCGTTGCGCGCAGGCGCGGACCGCCACCGAAGATGGCGCGACCCAGCTCCTCGAAGATGTTGGCCGCCTGCGCCGGCGCTCCCGCCGCCGCGATCACGGCCACCAGCCCCACCATCGTCGCTCGCCGCGCCATCATCGCACCATCCTCCGTCAATCGGCTGATCAACGAGCAATGGTCGCAAAAGGTTCAGCCCCGGTTCACCGAAGCGGTTAACATTTTTGGCGCGGCAGGCGGAGCGTTCGGTCAGCGCTTCGCCGCCAGCGCCTCTGCGCGGATGGTGGAGAGCGAGCGGGCCGGCGTGATCGCCTCGGGATCGAGCAGACAGTGGATGATGGCAGGCTTGCCGGAGGCCTGCGCCCGCTCGAAGGCAGGGCCGAATTCCGCGGTCGTCTCGACGCGCTCGCCATGACCGCCGAAGGCCCGCGCATAGGCGGCGAAATCGGGGTTCTTCAGCGTCGTCGCCGAGACGCGGCCCGGATACTCCCGCTCCTGATGCATCCGGATGGTGCCGTACATGCCGTTGTCGACGACGATGACGATGACCGGCAAATCGTACTGAACGGCCGTGGCGAAGTCCTGCCCGTTCATCAGGAAGCAGCCATCGCCGGCGAAGGCGACGACGGTGCGCTCCGGATAGAGCCGCTTGGCGCCGATGGCTGCCGGAACGCCATAGCCCATCGAGCCCGAGGTCGGCGCCAACTGCGTCGCGAACTTGGTGAAGCGGTGGAAGCGGTGCACCCAGGTCGCGTAATTGCCGGCGCCGTTGCAGAGGATCGCGTCCTCCGGCAGGTGGTTGCGCAGCCAGCGCACCATCTCGCCGGGATGGAACGTGCCGGCGACCGGCGCCGGCTGCTCGCTCCAGCCGAGATAGGCTTCATGCGCCGCAGCCGCCGCACCGGCCCAGGGGATCTGCTGCGGGGGATGCACCGTCTCCAGCGCGGCGCAGAAAGCGGTGGGCGAGGCGTTGATCGCCAGCGTCGGGCGATAGACACGTCCCAGCTCCTCCGGATCCGGATGGACATGAACCAGCGGTCGGCCGGGATTGGGAATGCCGAAGAGGGTATAGGACTGGCTCGGCATCTCCGAGAGCCGCCCGCCGACGAGGATGACGAGATCGCTCTCCTTGATCCGCGCCAGCAGCTTCGGATTGGGGCCGATGCCGAGATCGCCAGCAAAATTCGAATGGGTGGCCGGGAACAGCATCTGCCGCCGGAAGGACACCGCGACGGGAAGATCGAACCGCTCGGCGAAGCGCTGGAAGCGCTCGATCGCCTGAGGGTTCCAGCGCGAGCCGCCCAGGATCGCGATGGGCGACTTCGCCGCCCAGAGCCGCTTCTGCAGGTCGATCGTCTGCAGCAGGGAAGGGTGGGTCTCGGTGACCTGGTAAGGCTCTGCGTCCACCGCCTCGACGACGTCGGTCAGCATGTCCTCGGGCAGCGCGATCACCACCGGGCCGGGCCGGCCCGAGGTCGCGACATGGAAGGCGCGGCTGATGATCTCGGGGATGCGCTCGGCCTGGTCGATCTCGGTCGCCCATTTCGTCATGGTGCCGAAGACGGCGCGATAGTCGAGCTCCTGGAAGGCCTCGCGCTCGCGCATCGAGCGGTCGATCTGGCCGACGAAGAGGATCAGCGGCGTCGAATCCTGATGCGCGATATGGACGCCCGGCGAGGCGTTCGTGGCACCCGGCCCGCGGGTGACGAAGCAGATGCCGGGCTTTCCCGTCAGCTTGCCGGCGGCTTCGGCCATCATGCAGGCGCCGCCCTCGGCCCGGCAGATCGTGACCCTCAACTTGGCGTCGTGCAGCGCGTCGAGCACGGCGAGATAGCTCTCGCCGGGCACGCAGAACGCGTCGGTCGCGCCATGGATCAGGAGTTGGTCGACGAGGATCTGCCCGCCGGTGCGTAGTGCCATAGCCACATTCCTCTCGCGGCTCCTCAAATCGAGGGCCGTGTACGTCACATTATCCGAGGCGCCCGCCCCAGGCCGGGTCGTTCAACACCTCGTCGGCATGTTCGCCCAGCCGCGGGCTCGGACGCGGCGAGACCTGCCGGACTCCGTCCATGACGATCGGCGAGGCGACCGTGGGAATCGCGCCGCCCTTCGCCTCGGCGCTGGCGAGATCGACCCGGACGCCGCGCGCGACCACCTGCGGATCGGCGAAGACCTCGTCGACGGCATTGATCGGGCCGGCCGGGACACCGACCTTCTCCAGCGCCGCCAGCAGGTCGGCCTTGGTGTAGCGCTGGCAAAGGGCATGCAGCCTTTCGGTGAGCGCGACGCGGTTCTTCACCCGCGAGCGGTTGTCGACATAGGCCGGGTCGTCCGCCAGACCTGCCTCACCCAACACCTCGCAGAGCTTGCGCCACTGCCCATCATTTCCGGTGGCGATGATGATGTGCCCGTCCGCGACGGGGAACACGTCATAGGGCACGATATTGGGGTGCGCGTTGCCCAGCCGTGGCGGCAGATTGCCCGAGACGAGATAGTTCAGTGCCTGGTTGCCGAGCACGGCGATCTGGCTGTCGAGCAGCGCCATGTCGAGCGTCGCGCCCTCGCCGGTTGCATCGCGCCGCCGCAGCGCCGAGAGGATGCCGATCGTGGCGTAGAGCCCGGTATAGATATCCGCCGTCGCATAGGCCGCCTTCATCGGCGCGCCCTCCGGCTCGCCGGTCAGCGACATCACCCCGCCCATGCCCTGGACCAGGAAGTCGTAGCCCGCGCGCGGCGCATAGGGGCCGGTCTGGCCGAAGCCCGTGACCGAGCAGTAAATCAGTCGCGGATAGGCGGCTCGCAGCGAGGCGGCGTCGAGCCCGTATTTCTCTAAGCCCCCGACCTTGAAGTTCTCGACCACGACATCGGCATGGGCGGCGAGCCTGCGCACCAGCGCCTGGCCCTCGGGTGTCCGGAAATCGGCGGTGATCGAGCGCTTGCCGCGATTGGCGGAGTGGAAATAGGCGGCCGAGAGATGCTCCTCGCCCGCGCCCTCGACGAAGGGCGGCCCCCATTTGCGGGTGTCGTCGCCCTCGGGCGCCTCGACCTTGACGACATCGGCGCCGAGATCGGCCAGCACCTGGCCGATCCAGGGCCCGGCGAGGATACGCGCGAGTTCGAGGACGCGCAGGCCGGCGAGGGGAGGGGTGACGGTCATGGCGCCTTTGGCTCGACGTCATGGTCGGGCTTGACCCGACCATCTCCGGGGAAGTTCACGCGGGGCGAGATGCCCGGGTCAAGCCCGGGCATGACGGCTGCCGGACACGCTCAGAAAAACGCCTGCAGCCCGGTGACGGCCCGGCCGAGGATCAGCGCGTGGACGTCATGCGTGCCCTCATAGGTGTTCACCGTCTCGAGGTTCGCCGCATGGCGCATCACGTGGTACTCGATCTGGATGCCGTTGCCGCCATGCATGTCGCGGGCCTGGCGGGCGATGTCCAGCGCCTTGCCGCAATTGTTGCGCTTGACGAGGCTGATCATCTCCGGGGCCATCTTGCCCTCGTCCATCAGCCGGCCGACGCGGAGCGAGCCCTGCAGGCCGAGCGTGATCTCGGTCAGCATGTCCGCGAGCTTCTTCTGGTAGAGCTGCGTCTGGGCGAGCGGCTTGTTGAACTGCTTGCGGTCGAGCCCGTACTGGCGCGCGCGATGGAAGCAGTCCTCGGCCGCGCCCATCACGCCCCAGGAAATGCCGTAGCGCGCCCGGTTGAGGCAGCCGAACGGGCCTTTAAGGCCGGAGACGTTGGGCAGCAGGTTCTCTTCCGGCACGATCACGCCGTCCATGACGATCTCGCCGGTGATCGAGGCGCGCAGGCTGAGCTTGCCCCCGATCTTCGGGGCCGAGAGCCCCTTCATGCCCTTCTCGAGGATGAAGCCGCGGATCTGGTTGTCATGCGCGGCCGACTTCGCCCAGACGACGAAGACGTCGGCGATCGGCGAGTTCGAGATCCACATCTTCGAGCCGGTGAGGCGATAGCCGTCGGCAACCTTCTCGGCGCGGGTCTTCATCCCGGCCGGGTCGGAGCCGGCATCGGGCTCGGTCAGGCCGAAGCAGCCGACCCACTCGCCCGAGCCGAGCTTGGGCAGGTACTTCTTGCGCTGGGTCTCGTCGCCATAGGCGTAGATCGGGTACATCACCAGCGAGGACTGCACCGACATCATCGAGCGATAGCCGGAATCGATCCGCTCGACCTCGCGAGCGACCAGCCCGTAGGAGACGTAGTTGGCGCCGGCGCAGCCATACTCCTCCGGCACGGTCACGCCGAGAAGGCCGAGCTCGCCCATCTCGTTGAAGATGGCGCGGTCGGTCTTCTCCTCGAGATAGGCTTCCGCCACGCGCGGCTGCAGCTTCTCCTGCGCATAGGCCCGCGCCGTGTCGCGGATCAGGCGCTCATCCTCGGTCAGCTGCTCGTCGAGCAGGAAGGCGTCGTCCCAGGTGAATTCGGCCAGCTTGTGGCTGGTGCTGTGGCTGCGGGCGGCTTCGGCCATGGTCGTCTCCCTCATCGTTCCTGCTCACCGTCATTGCGAGGAGCGTAGCGACGAAGCAATCCAGGGGGCGTCGAGCGCGGCCGCTCCTGGATTGCTTCGCGATGCTCGCAATGACGGTGTGGTTCCTCGGCTTTGTTCGTCACGCATCCACATCGAAGCTGACGCCCTGCGCCAGCGGCAATGTCGTACCGTAATTGAGCGTATTCGTGGCCCGGCGCATATAGGCCTTCCAGGCGTCGGAGCCGGCCTCGCGGCCGCCGCCGGTTTCCTTCTCGCCGCCGAAGGCCCCGCCGATCTCGGCGCCGGACGGGCCGATATTGACGTTGGCGATACCGCAATCCGAGCCCTCGCTCGAGATGAAGGTCTCGGCCTCGCGCATGTCGAGCGTGAAGATCGAGGAGGACAACCCGGCGCCGACGGCGTTCTGGATCGCGATCGCCTCGTCCAGCGTCTTGTACTTCATGACGTAGAGGATCGGCGCGAAGGTTTCGCGGGCGACCGGTCCGGTCTGCGCGGGCATTTCGACGATCGCGGGGCGGACATAGAAGCCCCCGGTTCCGACCGTGACGCGCTCGCCACCATGCACCGTCCCGCCGGCGGCCTTCGCCTCTGACAGTGCCGCCTGCATGCCCTTGAAGGCGGCCTCGTCGACCAGCGGGCCGACCAGAACGCCCGCTTCGCGCGGATCGCCGATCTTCACGCTGGCATAGACCTTGATGAGCTTGGGGATCAGCGCGTCATAGACGCTCTCATGCACGATCAGGCGGCGCAGCGTGGTGCAGCGCTGCCCCGCCGTCCCCATGGCCGCAAAGGCGATGCCGCGCAGCGCGAGGTCGAGATCGGCCGACGGGGCGACGATTGCCGCGTTGTTGCCGCCGAGTTCGAGGATGGCGCGGGCGAAGCGGGCGGCGAGCTTCTGGCCGACCTCCTGACCCATCCGGGTCGAGCCCGTGGCCGAGACGACCGGGACACGGTGATCCTGCACGAGGATGTCGCCGATCTCGCGCCCGCCGATCAGCACCTCCGACAGGCCGGCGGGCGCCTCGGGGCCGAAGCGTTTCATCGTCTTCTGGACGATCGCCTGAACCGCGAGCGCGGTCAGCGGGGTCTTCTCGGAGGGCTTCCAGGCGACGCTGTCTCCGCAGACGAAGGCGAGCGCGGCGTTCCAGGACCAGACCGCGACGGGGAAGTTGAAGGCCGAGATCACGCCGCAGACGCCGAGCGGATGCCAGGTCTCCATCATGCGGTGGTTCGGGCGCTCGGTCGCGATCGTCAGGCCGTAGAGCTGGCGCGACAGCCCGACGGCGAAATCGCAGATGTCGATCATCTCCTGGACCTCGCCGAGGCCCTCCGAGGTCACCTTGCCGGCTTCCATCGTCACCAGCAGGCCGAGATCGTCCTTGGCCGCACGAAGCTCCTCGCCGAGCAGGCGCACGAATTCGCCGCGGCGCGGCGCCGGCACCTTGCGCCAGGTCAGGAAGGCGGCATGCGCCCGGCCGATGGCGGCCGAGGCCTCGGCGGCGCTCGTCTCCCGCAGGGTCGCGACGCTCTCGCCCGTGATGGGCGAGCGGGCGGCGAGACCGGTTGTGGCGAAGGCGGCATCCGTGACGCCGAGACGCTTCAGCAGCGCGAGTGCGTCCTGGGGGAGACTGGTGGTCATGATGCGTCCTGGGCGAGGCTCGGCCGGATGGAGATTTAAGGCGGGCTAGAATGCCCCCTTCCGCCCCGCCCGGGCAACCGATATGTTCTCACGACTTGATGAGAAGGACTCATGAACCTCGAGATCGTCCCAGGCCGCCTCACCGTGCCGTCGCTGTCTGCCCTGGCGGCCTTCGAGGCGGCGGCGCGCCATGGCAGTTTCACGCGCGCGGCGGAGGAGCTGAACCTGACGCAGGGGGCCGTCAGCCGGCAGGTCGCGCATCTCGAGACGGTGCTGGGCGTTGCCCTGTTCCAGCGCGCAAGGCAGCGCGTCGCGCTGACGCCGGCGGGTGCCGCCTATGCCGCCGAGATACGCGACGGACTCTCGCGGCTGGCGGCGGCCACCGTCTCGACCATGGCCTTCCGGGGCGCGGGCGGTGTGCTGAACCTCGCCATTCTCCCGACCTTCGGCACGCGCTGGCTGATCCCGCGCCTGCCGCGCTTCACCGAGGCGCATCCCGGCATCACCATCAACTTCACCACGAAGCTCGTGCCCTTCGACTTCGCGCGCGAGCCGCTCGATGCGGCGATCCATTTCGGTGATCCTGTCTGGCCGGGCGCGCGGCTGCACCGCCTGATGGGCGAGGAGATCGTGCCCGTCGCGGCGCCGGGCCTGGTGGCGCGCCTGGGCCTCAAGGAACCCGCCGACATGCTCAGGGGCTCGCTGCTGCAGCAATCGACGCGGCCCCGCGCCTGGGCCAACTGGCTCGAGCAGCAGGGTCTGCCGCCACAGCGGGCACTGATGGGGCCGCGCTTCGAACAGTTCGCCATGGTCTCTCAAGCGGCCGTCGCCGGGCTGGGGCTCGCCATCGTGCCGCGATTCCTGGTCGAGGAGGAACTTCGCTCCGGCTCGCTGGTCATCCCCTTCGATCGCCCGGTCACTGGGACGGAAGGCTATTACCTCGTCTACCCGGAGACCCGTGCGGAACTGCCGGCGGTCGTGGCCTTTCGCGACTGGCTGCTTGCCGAGTGCGAGATGGCGAGCTGACTCGACAAGTTTCGCCGGCCGCGCCATTCATGCGCAGCGTTCATCAACCGGGTCGCAGCGCGCACCCTTCTCTGACTCGGAACCCGCCATGTCGTCTTCGTCCGAATCCGCCGACGTCGTCATCTGCGGCGGCGGGGCCCTTGGCTCCTCGGTCGCCTATCACCTCGCGGCCGATCCCGGCTTCACGGGCAGGATCGTCGTCGTCGAGAAGGACCCGACCTATCGCTACGCCGCCTCGGCGCTGTCGGCCGCCTCGATCCGCCAGCAATATTCGAGCGCGGTGAACATCCGGATCTCGCTGCACGGCATCGAGTTTCTCCGCGACATCGGCGCCCATCTGGCTGTCGATGGCGAGGCACCGGTGATCGATCTGCACGAGGGTGGCTACCTCTATCTGGCGGGTGAGGAGGGGGCTCCCGTGCTCGCCGCCAACCAGGCGCTGCAGGCCGCCGAGGGCGCCGATATTGCGCTTTATGCTGCGCCCATGCTGCGCAGCAAATTTCCCTGGATGAACATCGACGACATCGCCTGCGGCAGCTTCGGCGTCAGCGGCGAGGGCTGGTTCGACGGCTGGGCCTTGTTGCAAGCGTTTCGCAAGAAGGCGCGGTCGCTCGGCGTCGACTACCGCCAGGGGGAGGTGGCCCGTTACATCGTCGAGAACGGGCGCGTCACCGCCGTCGAACTCGCCGACGGCAGCCGCATCGCCTGCGGCGCGGCGGTGAACGCCTCGGGCACGCATGGCGCTCGCCTCGCCGCGACGGCCGGCGTGACGATCCCGGTCCGCTCGATGAAGCGCTATGTCTTCTCCTTCCTCTGCAAGGGCGAGGTCGACAACTGCCCGCTGCTGATCGACCGCAGCGGCTCCTGGTGCCGGCCGGAAGGCAAGCGCGGCAGCGACGGCCAGCTCTTCATCGGCAGTTGCTCGCCGCTGACGCCCGAGCAGGACCGGGAGTGGATCGAGACCGACGCGGATGTCGAGGATGTCGATTGGGGCTTCTTCGAGGAGGTCGTCTGGCCGGCGCTCGCCCACCGTATTCCGGCCTTCGAGCAGATCAGGCCGGGCCGTGCCTGGGCCGGCCCCTACGACATGAACGAGCTCGATCACAACGCCATCGTCGGCCCGGCGGTTGGCCTGTCGGGGCTCTACCTCGCCAACGGTTTTTCGGGTCATGGTCTGCAGCAGGCGCCGGCGGTCGGGCGCGGCATCGCCGAGCACATCCTGCATGGCGGCTATCGCACACTCGATCTCAGCGATCTCGGCCATGAGCGGATCGTTGAGGGCCGGCCGCTCTTGGAAACCAACGTCATCTGAGCGGAGGCGGCAGTGATCGACACGGCCTATGCGCGGACGATGGCGCGCTACAACGCCTGGCAGAACGAGTGCCTCCTGACCGCTGCCGCCACGCTGAACGACGCGGCCCGCCGGCAGGATCGCGGCGCGTTCTTCAAGTCCATCCATGGCACGCTCTGCCATCTGCTCTGGGCCGACCGCATGTGGCTTTCGCGCTTCGCCGGCACACCGAAGCCGACCCACCGCATCCACGAATCCGCCGACCTCGTCGCGGACTGGGCCGACCTCGTCGCGCAGCGGCAGGCCTTCGACGTCACGATCCTGGAGTGGGCGCGCGGGCTGTCTCCCGAATGGCTGGCCGACGACATGGTCTGGTTCTCCGGCGCGACGCAGCGCGAAATGCGCAAGCCCCGCGCGCTGCTGGTCGTCCATCTCTTCAACCATCAGGCCCATCATCGCGGCCAGATCCACGCCATGCTGACGGCGGCCGGCGCGAGGCCGGACGACACGGACCTGATGCTGCTTGAGCCGGAGGGCTGAGCCTGCCGTCAGGTTTCGGTGGCTGCCGCGCGAAGCTGCGGCTCGTCGCGCTCGCCGCCGGTCCGGTCCGGCGGCACCACGGCCGTGGCGTTCTGGCTGAGCTTCTGGAACAGGCCGAGCCCGACCATCGACGTCGCGGCCAGGAAAACGAGCAGCCCCGGATAGACGATGTCGCCCATCGTCTCGCGTGAGGTCTTGGCGATCAGCACGAGAGCCTCGAGATGCAGTGCGATGATGATGATGGTCATGAACTTGGTCAGCGACCCACGCGCCTCGGCCGGACGCCGCAACTCCCGGTCTGACAGAACCTCCTCCTCGAAAAGGAACTTGCCGACATCGGCGACCGCCACCGCGATGATGATCAGGCTGATGCCGTCGAGCATCGACCCCAAAGCATTTTCGCCGGTCCAGAAGCCCGTCGCTGTGCGCCAGACGGCGACGGCGATGAGCAGGATCGCCGCCGCCAGCAGCGTGAAGGCAATCATCGTGTAAAGCAGACGGCTGAACAGCGTCATGGAAGTCCCCCCGACCCGACCTGCGGGCCCGGGTGATAACGGTGGCGGCTGGGCGTGGTTCCCTTGCGGGAACCGCGTTGTCGATCTCCATTTTTGCGCGGGATCGCCCTCCGCGCAGCGCTACCCGGCCCGCTTTGGCATCGCTATGCTGCACAACCTGTCCCATACGGAACCATGAGAGCAGCGATGAGCACGATGACTCCGGAAGAAGCCAAGGTCACGGCCTGGCTCGCCGAACGCAAGGACGCGATGGTCGCGTTGTTGCGCGAGATGGTCGACACGGATTCCGGCTCCTACGACAAGGAGGGTGTCGATCGCGCCGGGCAGGTGCTCGCCCGCTTCCATGAGCGCAACGGTCTCGCAGTCGAGATCATTGCGAATGGCCGCTATGGCGATGCGGTCAAGGCGCGCCTGCCGAATCCCACCGCCAACGACCAGCGCCCGGTGCTGCTGCTCGGCCATCGCGACACCGTCTTCCCGAAAGGCGAGCCGACGCGCCGGCCGTTCTCGATCAAGGATGGCCGGGCCTATGGGCCGGGCGTCGCCGACATGAAGGCCGGCCTCGTGATCGAGGCCTTCGTCGCCGCAGCCTTTGCCGAATGCGGCGGCCTCTCCGCGCCGCTGACGATGCTGACGACGAGCGATGAGGAGATCGGCTCGCCGTCCTCGCGCCCGGTGATCGAGGCGGCGGCGCGGGAATCGCGCTGCGTCTTCAATGCCGAGCCCAGCCGCCTCCCGGCGGGTAGCGGCTTCGCGAAGGACCGGCGGCAATCGGTCACCAGCGGCCGCAAGGGCGGCGTCTTCATGCGCGCCGAATTCACCGGCAAGCCGGCCCACTCCGGTGCGAACTACGAGAAGGGCGCTTCGGCCATCGTCGATCTCGGCCACAAGATTCCGAAGCTTCAGGGCCTCACCGATCTGGAGAAGGGCATCACGGTCAATGTCGGGCTGATCGGCGGCGGCCAGACCGTCAACACGGTCGCGCCCCATGCCTGGTGCGAGATCGACCTGCGCTACGTCACCGCCGCCCAGCGGGCCGAACTGGTCGAGGCCATCCGCGCCATCGTCGAGACGCCGGTTGTCGTGGGGACATCGGCCGCCCTGACCATCAAGGGCGAGTTCCTGCCACTGGAAGGCACCCCGGACTCGCAGAAGCTGTTCGAGACCTATCGCGACGCTGCGGCCGGCTTCGGCATCGCCACCATCGCCGAGTTCACCGGCGGCTGCGCCGATTCCGGCTTCACCGCGGCACAGGGCTGCCCGACGCTCTGCAGCGTCGGCCCCATCGGCGGCATGGCGCATACGCCGGACGAATTCCTCGAGGTCGAGAGCATCGTGCCCGCCGCGCAGGTGCTGGCCCTGTCGGTGATGCGCGCGGCGAAGCTGATGGAATGAGGCCGGCCGGCCCCGCTCCGTCGTCATGGTCGCCCTTGTGGCGACCATCCACTGCGTCGCGGGTTGAGCACGGTGTTCAAGAGGTGGATGCTCGGGACAAGCCCGAGCATGACGGCGTCGGACCGCGCGACTGCCGTCAGAACGCTTCTTCCCAGTTGCGGCTCAGCCGCATGGCCGAGTTGATCATCCCGACATGGGAATAGGTCTGGGGGAAGTTGCCCCAGAGTTCGCCCGTCTCCAGATCGGCATCCTCCGACAGCAGGCCGAAGCTGTTGCGCCGCTGCAGGATGCGGCCGAATAGGGCCTTCGCCTCCTCGCGCCGGCCGATCGCGTGCAGCGCATCGACATACCAGAAGGCGCAGATGAGGAAGCCGGTGTGCATGAAGCCGAAATCATCCTGCGTCGCGTAGCGCAGCAGCAGATCGCCGCGCGTCAGATCCCGGCCGATCGCCTCCACGGTGGCGACGTAGCGCGGGTCGTCCGCCTTGAGGAAGCCGAGCTCGGCGAAGAGCAGCAGCGTCGCGTCGAGATCCTCCCCGCCGAAGGTCGAGACGAGGTGGCCCTTCTGCGCGTTCCAGATGTTGTCGAGGATCACGCTCTTGAGGCGCGTCGCCTCGCCCTCCCAGTAATCGCTGCGGTCGGCGCGTCCGAGCGTCGCCGCGATGCGGGCGAGCCGGTCGCAGGCTGCCCAGCACATCACGCTCGAGAAGGAGTGCACCGCCTCCTTCTCGCGCAGCTCCCAGGGCCCCGCATCGGGCTTGTCGAAAGAGGTGACGGCCAGTTGACCCATCCGCTCGAGCTGGCCGAACAGGGATTCCTTGCCGGGCTGGATCAGGCGCTGGTCGAAGAACGCATGCGTCGCCGCGAGCACAACGGCGCCATAGCCGTCGTTCTGGATCTGGATCGCCGCGCCATTGCCGAACCGCACCGGCTGATGGCCGCGATAGCCCGATAGGGTCGCGGCCTCGAATTCGCGCAGCGACCCGCCCCGCGTGATCGGATAGAGCGGCGGCAGATGATCGGCGCCGCTCTCGGTGAAGCTGTCGACGATGTTGGTGATGAAGTTGAGATAATCCTCCATCGTCCTGGTCGTGCCGAGGCGGTTGAGGGCATGGACGACGAAATAGGCATCCCGCAGCCAGCAGAAGCGGTAGTCCCAGTTGCGCTGGGTGCCCGGCGCCTCCGGGATCGAGGTTGTAAGCGCGGCGACGATGGCGCCGGTTTCCTCGAAGGCGCAAAGCTTCAGCGTGATCGCAGCGCGGATCACCTCGCGCTGGTATTCGAAGGGCAGCGAGAGCGAGCGCACCCAGTCGCGCCAATAGTCTGTCGTCTTGTCGAGAAACTCGCGCGAGGTCTCCTCGATCTCGGCGCGTAAGGCTTCGTCAGAGCCGATGAAGAAGGAATAGGGCCGCTCCACCGCGAAGGGTACGCCGTCCACGACATAGGAGATGGGGGCGTCCGTCGTCAGCCGGATCGTCTGGTCGGCGCCGACGAACCGCACATGGTTGGAGCCGCGCGTGATCTCGTCAGGCTCCTCGCCGATGCCGAGCGCGGGCTTCACGATGACACGGATGCGCGGCCGTCCTGAGACGCGACGCACGCGCCTGACGATTTGCGGTGGCCGGAAGAAGCGCTCGTAGCGGACGAAGCGGGGCGCGAAATCGAGAATCTCGATGGCATTGCCGTGATCGTCGGACAAAACAGAGGACAGGATCGCGGTGTTGTCCAGGTAAGTCTGTTCGCAGCGCGTCATGCCGACGAGTTCGATCGCGAAGACGCCCTTGCGCGGCATCGCATCGCCATCCTCCGCCTGATTGTCGATCAGCGCACAGAACACAGGGTCGCGGTCGAACCGCGGGAAACAGCCCCAGACGATCCGGGCGCGCCGGTCGATGAGAGCGGCGATCGAGCAGTTGCCGATCACGCCGAGGTCGAGCGAGGCCGAGTGGGGCCCCGCGGGCATCGTCGAAACAGTCATGGTTATCCCTGATAGAAGCTGGAAGCCGTCAGGCGGCCGGTTTCGGCCGCGTTGAGCAGAATGGCACGCAGCGCGGTCGGCGAGGGCAGGCGCAGCGGAGCCAGTGTCTCGCCGTCGCCGATGCGGATCGATAGCCCGCCGAGTGCATTCACCGCCTCGAAGCCGTGCTCGTCGGTGACGTCGTCGCCGATGAAAACGGGCACGCGCCCGGCATAGGGCGCGGTCTGCATCAGTTGGGCGATGGCTGTGCCTTTGCTGGCGCTCGCCGGCACGAGCTCGGCGACGGCCTTGCCCTCCTGCAGCCGGACGAGCGGGCCCATCCGCTCGGCGAGCGCGCGCATCAGATCCAGAGCCTCGTCATGGACTTGAGGGGCCAGGCGCCAGTGCAGGGCGACGGAGAGGTCCTTGTCCTCGACGATGATGCCGACATGGCTGTTGGCGAAGCGGACGAGATCGCGCACCGCCTGCCGCATTTCGGCGGAAGCGGCAGCCTGGGTCAGCACCTCGTCCCCGCAGCGGATGTCGGCGCCGTGCAGCGCGGCGGTGTCGAAGCGGTAGGGCGCCAGCACCGTGTCGAGAAAGGAAATCGGCCGACCTGACACCAGCGCAAGCGCACCCGAGAGATGGCCGCGCAGGCGGTCGAGCGCGGCCGGCACCCGGCGGTCGAGCCGCACATCGGCAGGTGAGGGAGCGATCTCGACCAGGGTTCCGTCGAAGTCGAGGAACAGCGCGATGGCGCGCTCGTCCCGGGCCCAATCGTCGAGGGGCGGTTCATTCCCGGTTTGTGTCAAGTTCATGACAATAGCCTGTTTGAAATCAAGAGCTTTTGAACGGAACGTGGACTTTTTAGATTTCTACGGACACCGGCAATACGACGCGGAATGCGCGCCTACTCAGCATCGGAATTTGACATTTCGTGGATGGTCCTGCCTTCTTCTGCTCACAGCTTCGCCGCTCGGACGCCGAAATCCGGTGCCCCGCAATCGAAACATTACGCCGCGGCAGGCGTTCTGTTCCTGCTTCCCCGCCTAAAATCGGATCGCTGCGATCGCGGGTATACAGCCACAGGAGATCATCGCCACCATGCGCCTCGTCATCGTCTCGAACCGTGTCACCATCCCCGAGCGGACCGAGAAAGCCGCAGCCGGTGGTTTGGCGGTGGCACTGCGCGAGGCGCTGGAGAAGCAGGGCGGCCTCTGGTTCGGCTGGAGTGGAAATGTCAGGGAAGCGACCAGCGCGCCCAATGTGGTGGAGCGTGGCAATGTCACCTACGCGGTGACGGACCTGACGGAAGCCGAGCGCCAGTCCTACTATCTCGGCTTCTCGAACCGCGCGCTCTGGCCACTGATGCACTACCGGCTCGGTCTCACCGAGTTTTCGCGGACGGATTATGCCGGCTACCTCGCGGTCAATCGCCGCTTCGCCAAGGCGCTGATCGGTCTCCTGCGTCCGGACGACATCATCTGGATCCACGACTACCATTTGATTCCCTTGGCAGCGGAACTGCGTCGCCGTGGTGTCGGCAACCGCATCGGCTATTTTCACCACATCCCCTGGCCGCCGGCGGAAGTGTTCGGGGCGCTGCCTTTTGCATCGACGCTCGCCAGCACGGTCGCGGCCTACGACCTCGTGGGGCTGCAGACGCAGACCGATGTCGCCAATCTGATGGGCTGCCTCGTCGCCATGTGCGGCGCGAGCATCAACGGCTCGCGCTTGCGCGTCGGCCGCCGCCAGACGCAGGTCCAGGCCTTCCCCATCGGCATCGATGTCGAGGCGTTCCGCAAGCTCGCGGCGGCCTCCGTGCGCTCGGCCACCACGCCCCTCAAGGCGACGCGCCAGTCGCTGGGCGAGCGCAAGCTCGTGGTCGGGGTGGACCGGCTCGACTATTCGAAGGGCATCGTCCAGCGGCTCGAAGCCTTCGGGCAGTTCCTGCGCAGCCACCCCGATCAGCGCGGCCGCGTCGGTCTCCTGCAGATCGCGCCGCCCTCGCGTTCGGATGTACCGGAATATGCCGAACTCGACCGGCAATCGGACGAGGTCGCCGGGCGCCTCAACGCGGCGCTGGGTGAATTCGACTGGACGCCGATCCGCGTGGTCAAGAAGGCCTACTCTCGCAACGCGCTGGCAGGGTTCTACCGGCGTGCCCAGGTTGGCCTCGTCACCCCGATGCGCGACGGCATGAACCTCGTTGCCAAGGAGTATGTGGCGGCGCAGGACCCGGCCGATCCCGGCGTGCTCGTATTGTCGCGGTTCGCGGGCGCGGCGCATCAGATGGGCGAGGCTCTGATCGTCAATCCCTTCGATACGCACGAGGTCGCGGAGGCGATCCGCACCGCGCTGGCCATGCCGAAATCCGAGCGAGTCCGGCGGTTTGAGAAGCTCTATGACACCATTGCCGCAACCGATATCGGCTGGTGGACACGAAGTTATCTCGCCGTCCTGTCGGGTGCAGCGCCGCTGGAGCCCGAGATCGTGCCAGGCCCGGATAAATCCGCAAAGCGCCCCCAAGGGCGATCCGGATCGCGCAAGCCGCCGCAGAAGCCGCGCTCCGCAGGAGGTGCCCCGGCGCGCAAGCTTGGTCCGGTCGGCCTGCGGGGCAGCGCTCCAGCCGGTCCCCAGCCGCGCAGCTGACATCCGCTCGAGCGGCGGTCCCTACAACCATTCCGCGCCATCGCCGCCGCGGCCCTTGCCCAAGACCGCCCCGGGTGGCTAGAAGGCGCCCGAGGCGGGAGCGCTTGCGACTCGGCCATGACAGGTGTCAGGTCTGCAATGCAAGGCGGCCTGGAAGTCCGGGCAGGCGGAGGACGAACAATCGATGCGAGGCGCTCTCGGAGGATCGGGCGTTCTGCTGCGCCGCCTTCGCGAGGTCATGGCGGCGTCGATCAGCCCGCAGGAGCGGCTGGACCGGCTCGTCGTCCTCATCGCCGCCAACCTCGTCGCCGAAGTCTGCTCCGTCTATGTGCTGCGTGAGGACGGCTCGCTCGAGCTCTACGCCACCGAAGGTCTCAACCGCGAGGCGGTGCATCTCACCACCATGCGCGCCGGCGAGGGACTTGTCGGCCTGATCGCGCGTGAGGCGGAGCCGCTCGCGCTCTCGGACGCCCAGAACCATCCGGCCTTCTCCTACCGGCCGGAGACGGGTGAAGAGATCTACCGCTCCTTCCTCGGCGTGCCGATCCTGCGGGGCGGTGCAGTGATGGGTGTGCTCGTCATCCAGAACCGCGCCTCGCGCCTCTACAGCGACGAGGAGGTCGAGTCGCTCCAGACCACCGCCATGATCATGGCGGAGATGATCGCCGCCGGCGGGTTGAAGTCTCTGGCCCGGCCCGGCGCCTCGATCGGTCTGGACCGCCCGATCCACAGCGTCGGCGTCTCGCTGGCGGACGGCGTCGGCCTGGGACACGCCGTGCTGCACGAGTCGCGCGTGGCGATCACCAACCTCATCGCCGAGAACCCGGCCGCCGAGGTGCAGCGTCTTGAAGCCGCCATCGCGGAGATGCGCGCCTCGATCGACGAGCTGATCGAGCGCGGCGACGTCGCCCATATCGGCGAGCATCGCGAGGTGCTCGAGACCTTCCGCATGTTCGCGCATGACCAGGGCTGGCTGCGCCGCATGCGCGAGGTCGTGCTGACGGGCCTGACGGCCGAGGCGGCGGTCGAACGCGTACAGTCCGACACCCGCGCCAAGATGCTGCGCCAGACGGACCCTTATCTGCGCGAGCGCCTGCACGATCTCGACGACCTCGCCAACCGGTTGCTGCGTACCCTCGTCGGCAAGGCCAACGGCGTCGCCCGCGAGGAGATGCCGGAAAACGCGATCCTGATCGCGCGCTCCATGGGCCCGGCCGCGCTGCTGGATTACGACCGTGCCCGCCTCCGGGGGCTGGTGCTGGAGGAGGGCGGACCGACCAGCCACATCGCCATCGTCGCCCGCGCGCTCGGCATCCCGGCGGTGGGCGAGATCGTCAACGCCACGGCCCTGATCCAGTCGGGCGACGCCGTCATCGTCGACGGCCAGGCCGGCGAGGTCCAGATCCGGCCCCAGCCCGACGTCGAGAACGCCTACAAGGACAAGGCGCGGCTGCGCGCCCGCAAGCAGGAGCAGTACCGCAAGCTCAAGAGCCAGCCGGCAGTCACCCGCGACGGGGTGCCGATCGTCCTGCAGATCAATGCCGGCCTGCTCGTCGACCTGCCGAATCTGGAGGCGACGGCCGCGGCGGGCATCGGCCTGTTCCGCACCGAGCTTCAGTTCATGGTCGCCGAGCACATGCCGACGACGAGCGAGCAGCAGGCGCTGTACACGGCGGTGCTCGACCAGGCGCAAGGGCGCCCCGTCACTTTCCGCACGCTCGACATCGGCGGCGACAAGGTGCTGCCCTATATGGAGCGCGTCGAGGAGGAGAACCCGGCGCTGGGCTGGCGCGCGATCCGCATCGGGCTCGACAAGCCGCGCCTGCTGCGCGCCCAGATCCGCGCGCTGCTGCGGGCCGGATCGGGCCGCGACATGAAGATCATGCTGCCGATGATCGCGACGGTCGACGAGTTCCTGCGCGCCCGCACCATTGTCGACCGCGAGCAGGCCATGCTGGCCAAGCAGGGCCATGTGCCGCCGCTCAGCCTGCAGCTCGGCGTCATGGTGGAGGTGCCGTCGCTCCTGTTCGAATTGCCGGAGATCGTGCGCGAGGCCGACTTCCTGTCGATCGGCACCAACGACCTGATGCAGTTCCTCTTTGCGGCGGACCGCGAGAACAAGCGGGTCGCCGACCGTTTCGATCCGCTCGGCGTCGGCGCGCTGCGCGCCCTTCGCAGCATCGTCGAGGCCGCGGCGGACGCGAACTGCCCGGTCACCGTCTGCGGCGAGATGGGCGGCAAGCCGCTCGAGACGCTGGCGCTGATCGGGCTGGGCTATCGCGCCTTCTCGATGTCGGCGGCGTCGATCGGCCCGGTCAAGGCGATGCTGCGGGCGCTCGATGTCGGCAAGCTCACGGAGCGCATCGACTGGATGCTGGCCTCCGGAGAGGGCGCGGCCAGCCTGCGGCCGCAGCTCGCAGCCTTCGCCGCCGAATTCAAGGTGCCGGTCTAGCGGGCCGTTCTGGCCCCACCGCGCCCTTCACACCTCCCGTCCGAGTTCATCATGTCGCTTCAGCTTCCGCAGGACCGCCTCGACGCCATCGTCGCCCGCCACGCCGCGGCGTCCGCCGAGATCAACACCGCGACCGAGGCGACGCGGGTGGTCGAACTCTCGCGCGAGCTCTCGGAGCTCGGCCCGGTCGTGGACGCCATCGCCGCCTGGCGCCAGGCACAGACGGGGCTGGCTGAGGCCGAGGCCCTGATCGAGGATGGCGCGACCGATGCCGAGCTGCGCGAACTCGCCTATGAGGAGCGCGATTCCGCCCGGGCCGAGATCGACGCCCGGGCTCGCGAGATTCTGATCGCGCTGCTGCCCAAGGACGCCGCCGACGAGCGGGGTGTCATCCTCGAGATCCGCGCCGGCACGGGTGGCGACGAGGCCTCGCTCTTCGCGGGTGACCTGTTCCGCATGTATCAGCGCTATGCGGCCCAGAAGAGCTGGAGTCTCGACATCCTGTCCGAAAGCGAGGGCACGGTCGGCGGCTACAAGGAGATCATCGCCGAGATTTCGGGCCGCGGCGTCTATGCGCGGCTGAAATACGAATCCGGCGTGCATCGTGTCCAGCGCGTGCCCGATACCGAGACCAGCGGCCGCATTCACACCTCCGCGGCCACCGTGGCGACGCTCCCGCTCGCCGGCGACGTCGACATCGTCCTCAACGACGCCGACATCCGCCTCGACACCATGCGGGCCGGCGGCGCCGGCGGCCAGCACGTCAACAAGACGGAATCGGCCGTGCGCCTGACCCATATCCCGACGGGGATCGCGGTCGTGGTGCAGGACGAACGCTCGCAGCACAAGAACAAGGCCCGTGCTTACGATCTGCTGCGCGCCAAGCTCTACGACATGGAGCGGACGCGGCTGGATGCCGAACGCTCCGCCGACCGGCGCTCGCAGGTCGGCTCCGGCGACCGTTCCGAGCGCATCCGCACCTACAACTTCCCGCAGGGCCGTGTCACCGACCACCGCATCAACCTCACCCTCTACAAGCTCGACGAGATGATGCAGGGGCTGGTGCTGGACGACATCATCGACGCCCTTACGGCCGAGCATCAGGCCCGCCTGCTGGCGACCGAGGGGCTGGCGTGAAGCGCGACGAGCCCCCAGCGATGAAACCTCTTCGCCCCTCCGGCGTTGCTGACGCATCGACAGTGCAACAGGGGGGACCCCTCGATGATCAAGACCTTTTCGAGCTTCGCCGCCGCCGCTCTGATGGCTGGCATGCTGGCCGCGCCGGCTCAGGCCCAGGGCACGGCGGAGCGTGTGGAACGCTCGATGGAGCGCGGCCTGAAGCGCGCAACGAGCGGCCAGCCGGCCCGCATCAACAAGGCGATGACGCAGTCGCAGGCACGTCGGGCCTGCCAGAACGAAATGCGCGGCTCGGGCGAGAGCCGCTCGGCGATCCGCACCAAGATGCGCTTCTGCATCAACGAGAAGATGCAGGGCAACTGACCCCGGCGACCGCCGCGGCAGCCGGTTCTTTCGACGCCGCATCTCCCCTGAGGGAGGTGCGGCGCGATGTTGTTCGGAGGCTGACCGAGGCCGGCTTCGTCAATGCGGCGCTCGAGGGCCGCTGGCTGGTCGAGCAGGTTGCGGGGCCCTCCGCCGACATGTCGGTGCCGCTGGCGCCGGAAGACGCGGACCGTCTCGACGCGCTCCTCACCCGGCGCCTCGCCGGCGAACCGCTCTGGCGGGTGATCGGCGAGCGCGAGTTCTGGGGGCTGCCCTTCCGCCTGTCCCCCGACACGCTCGAACCACGGCCCGACAGCGAAACCCTGATCGAGGCCGCCCTCGCTACGCTCGGGCCGCGTCGCGGCCAGCCGCTGACGATGCTCGACCTCGGGACCGGGACCGGCTGCCTCCTGATCGCCATGCTTCACGAATGTCCTGCCGCATCCGGGCTGGGCATCGATCTGTCGTCCGGCGCCTGCGAGATCGCCCGCGCCAATGCGCTGGCCAACGGCGTCGGGGAGCGCTGCGAGATCCGCCAGGGACAATGGACGGAGGGGCTCGACGCTCGCTTCGACCTCATTCTCTCGAATCCGCCTTACATCCCGAGCCGCGACATCGCCGGACTCGACCGTGAGGTGCGTGAGCACGATCCGTTGCTGGCGCTCGACGGCGGCGCCGACGGGCTTGCGCCCTATCGCATCTTCGCGCGCAGCCTCGGCGGCCATCTGGCGCCCGGCGGCTTCGTCGTGCTGGAAATCGGGGCGGGGCAGGAAGGGGATGTGACGGCGATCATGCGGGAGGCGGGCTGGTGCCATCGTGCAACGCGGCGCGATCTCGGAGATCATCCGCGCGCGCTGATCTTCGCTCTCCACTGAAAAAGCGCGATCATTCGCGCGATTTTGCTTGGAGCGGACGGGGAAATCCTCTATGCACCAACCTAGCCGACGCTGGTGTCGTCAGCATGGAGCCGCGGGTCATGCCTGTGGCGCCCTGGTCGCTTCCCCCGGACATGTCCGCGAATCGACGGAACTGACCAGCCAGATTGGACACCGAAAGCGCCGTGGCGCTGATCGGCTGACGGGACCTCGGGTCCCCTTTGGAAAGAGCGCGTGAAGACCAGGAACGGCGCAAAGCCACTTCAGGTCAAACTCCTCCGGCGCAGCGCCGCAACCCGCTGTGCGCCGGGACGCGCATGATGTCCCCACGGTTGCCTTGAGCACAGAGCGCGAGATTCACGCGAATGAGACCAGGTCAGAACCGGCGCATGCGCGGCCGCAACAACAACAATAACAACAACAATGGTAACCGGAAGGCGCCGAACCCGCTGCAGCGGAGCTACGAGTCCAACGGTCCCGACGTGAAGGTCCGCGGTACGGCGCAGCATGTCGCTGAAAAGTACCTGCAGCTGGCGCGTGACGCTCAATCCTCGGGTGACCCTGTGTCCGCCGAGAACTACTTCCAGCATGCGGAGCATTATTACCGCATCCTGCTGGCGGCCCAGGAGCAGATGGCCCAGCAGTTCGGCCACAGCTTCCCGCCCAACCGCGCCTTCAACGAGGATGCGGACGAGGGCGAGGAGGATGGCGACGACGACCAGCCGGTCCAGCAGGGCGGCCCGCAGCAGCCCGAGCAGCGCGGTGGCCAGGGTGGCTACAACGGCAACGGCTACAATGGCCAGCATGCCGCTCGCCCGGAGGGCGAAGGCGGCGAGGGGCAGCGTTTCGACCGCCCCCCGCGCCACAACGATCGCCAGGGCCAGGATCGGCAGGGCCAGGATCGGCAGGGCCAGGATCGTCAGGGCAACCGCCGCTTCGATCGCAATGGCGAGCGGCGCTTCGAGCGCGCCGAGGGCGGCCAGAATCCGCAGGGCGGTTACGCGCCGCGCCCCGATGCGCCGCGCTCCGATATTCCCGTCGGGGGCGAGCAGCCTGATCTGGCGCCGCAGCCGGTGCAGGGAGAGCGTCGTTTCGACCGGCCCGATCGTGGCCCGCGCCCCGAGCGCCGGCCTCGCCGCGAGCGCGACGCCGCGCATGATGCCGATCAGCCGGGCGAGGACGTTGCGGCCGCGCTGCCGTCCTTCCTGACCAATCCGGTGCGCGTTCCCGTCGCCGTCGAGCCGGCGGCGGTCGCTGCGGAGCCTGCCGCCAGTGAGGCGCCGGAAGCCGCGGCGGAGGGGGCTCCCAAGCGCCCGCGTCGGCGGCGTTCACCGCGCGAGGTCATGGATGCGCTGGGCTCGGAGGCCGATGGCTCGCCCGAGTGAACGCAGCCGCGTTTGAACGTTGAAGAAGGGGCCCGCGAGGGCCCCTTTTTTTGTCAGGCGATTCCGAGGGAGGCGGGCGGCTCGGCCAGTTCGAGGCGCTCGCCCTCGACCAGTGTGCCGCCCGCGACGATGCGGCAATAGATCCCGCAATCGACATGACCGAAGGCGGACATCAGGGTCTTCGGCAGTTGCAGATCACGGGCACCGGTCTGCGGGTCGACATTGGTCGCGGCGCAGCGCTCGATCCGCTTGATGACGTTGAGCCGCAGCCCCGAGGCCGCGGAGAGGTCACGCCCGACCAGATCGAGCTCCGCCCAGGGCGCCAGGCCCTCGACCATGATGTTGCCGCGGAAGCGCAGCGGATCGACCGCCGCGCCGAGGCGGCGTTCGAGATCGGCGACGCTGGCGAGGTTGATCAGCGAGACAAAGCCCGAGCGCGAATCGGTGAAGCGGTAGCCCGCCGGCGCCTTCAGGAGCCGCGGTTCGCCGCGCAGCGCCTCCGGCATGAACGACTCGAAGAAGGCTGAGATCGAACGGCGGCCCGCCTCCGTCCGTGTCGAAGCGCGCAGGACCTCGGCCCCGTCGCGGGCGATGACGAGATCGCCGGTGGGGTCGTCAAAGCGGGTGCGCAGCGTCGCCAGCGCTTCATGCCGCATCAACATGAGATATTTGATCTTCGGCTGATGGACGGGCTCCGCCGGATCGAAGCCCGAAGGCCCGTTCTCGATGGCGAAGAGCCGGTCGCCCGGAAAATAGCTGTCGCTTTCCAGCCGCGCTGACGTCAGGCGCTCGGGCGAGAGACCTTTGACCGGGTAGCGATAGAGCGAGGCGATACGCATGGCTGGTCCTTAGTCGGTGGCGGCGGGACCTTAGCGCGATACGGCGGCGAGGTCCGATGACTCTGTGTCATGGTCACCATCAGCGCCGCGCGATGCGGGTCCGGACCGCCTCGTCCTCCGCCTCCGGCAGGTCTGCCACCGAGCGCTGGCACCCCCAGCCGGCGAGAACCGCATCGGTCTCCTCGACCACGAAAAATCGCGCCGCCTCGCGCTCGTAACCATCGGCCAGCAATTGCTCGTAATCGGTATGGACGTGGCGGACATGGCTGCCCAGCGCGAGCCAAAGCGCGGTCGAAGGCGGCAGATCCTTCATGTGCCGGCGCTCGGCCAGTTCGATCACGGCCTGGGCGTCCGCCAACGGAATCCCCGGAGCCAGTGCCCGGAGCGCCTTTCGGATCGCCTGCTGTCGCTGCGTGCCAGCCATGGCCCATCGTGCCCGCTGGATTTGACCCAGGTCAATTCGGTTTCGCACCCTCTTCCGTTGCGGGAATGCCACACTATCTAAGTCGCGAGGGGCGGCCCGAACGGGCGCTCCATCCTGACGAAAGGCGACCGGTTCACGCTGCCACGGGGCGTGCCGGTGGGCGGAGTGACCAGATGAACATCGAGAAATACACCGATCGGGCCAAGGGCTTCCTGCAGGCGGCCCAGACCATTGCGCTCCGCGAGGGCCATCAGCAGTTCGCGCCGGAGCATCTGCTCAAGGCGCTGCTGGACGACAATGAGGGCATGGCCGCCGGTCTGATCGACCGCTCGGGCGGCAATGCCAAGCTCGCCCTGCAACTGACCGACACCACACTCGCCCGGCTGCCCAAGGTCAGCGGCGCGGGGGCCGGCGGCCTCAGCCTGACGCAGGGCCTCGCCCGCGTCTTCGACACTGCGGAGAAGGCGGCCGAGAAGGCTGGCGATTCCTTCGTAACGGTCGAGCGGCTCCTGCTGGCTCTGGCGGTCGAGAAGGACAGCGAGGCCGGCAAGGCGCTCAGCAAGGCCGGCGTGACGCCGCAGGCGCTGAACGCCGCGGTCGAGGCCCTGCGCAAGGGCCGCAAGGCCGATTCCGCCGGCGCCGAGCAGAGCTACGACGCGCTCAAGAAATACGCCCGCGACCTTACCGCCGCCGCCCGCGAGGGCAAGCTCGATCCGGTCATCGGCCGCGACGAGGAGATCCGCCGCACGATCCAGGTGCTCTCGCGCCGGACCAAGAACAACCCTGTCCTGATCGGTGAGCCCGGCGTCGGCAAGACCGCCATCGCCGAGGGGCTGGCGCTGCGCATCGTCAATGGCGACGTGCCTGAGGGCCTGAAGGACAAGGACCTGCTCTCGCTCGACATGGGCTCGCTGATCGCCGGCGCGAAGTATCGCGGCGAGTTCGAGGAGCGCTTGAAGGCCGTGCTGAACGAGGTCTCGGCGGCCGAGGGCGGCATCATCCTGTTCATCGACGAGATGCACACCCTTGTCGGCGCCGGCAAGAGCGACGGGGCGATGGACGCCTCGAACCTGCTCAAGCCCGCGCTCGCCCGCGGCGATCTGCACTGCATCGGGGCGACGACGCTCGACGAGTACCGCAAATATGTCGAGAAGGACGCGGCCCTGGCGCGGCGCTTCCAGCCCGTCTTCGTCGAGGAGCCCTCGGTCGAGGACACCGTCTCGATCCTGCGCGGGCTGAAGGAGAAATACGAGCAGCACCACCGCGTCCGCATCACGGATTCGGCGCTGGTCTCGGCTGCGACCCTCTCCAACCGCTACATCACCGACCGGTTCCTGCCGGACAAGGCGATCGACCTCGTCGACGAGGCCTCGGCGCGGCTGCGCATGCAGGTCGACTCCAAGCCGGAGGAACTCGACTCGATCGACCGCGAGATCGTGCGCCTCAAGATCGAGCAGGAGGCGCTCAAGAAGGAGAACGATGCCGGCTCGAAGGAGCGCCTGAAGCGGCTCGAATCCGAGCTGGCCGATCTGGAGTCGCGCTCGGCCACGATCACCGCGAAATGGATGGCCGAAAAGGACAAGCTCGGTGCCGCCGCCGAACTGAAGACGCGGCTAGACAACGCCCGCAACGAACTGGCCCAGGCGCAGCGCAAGGGCGAGTATCAGCGCGCCGGCGAGCTCGCCTATGGCGAGATCCCCCAGCTCGAGAAGACACTGGCCGAGATCGAGGCCAAGGGCGACACCAGCGGCATGGTCGAGGAGGCCGTGACGGCCGACCATGTCGCGCAGGTCGTCAGCCGCTGGACCGGCGTGCCGGTCGACCGGATGCTGGAGGGCGAGAAGGACAAGCTCCTGCGCATGGAGCAGGTGCTGGCCTCGCGCGTCGTCGGCCAGCGCGAGGCGGTCGAGGCCGTCTCGACGGCCGTCCGTCGCGCCCGCGCCGGTCTGCAGGACCCCAACCGTCCGATCGGCTCCTTCATGTTCCTGGGGCCGACCGGCGTCGGCAAGACCGAGCTGACCAAGGCGCTGGCCTCGTTCCTGTTCGACGACGACACCGCGATGGTGCGCCTCGACATGTCGGAATACATGGAGAAGCACTCCGTCGCCCGTCTGATCGGCGCGCCTCCCGGCTATGTCGGCTATGAGGAGGGTGGGGCGCTCACGGAAGCGGTGCGCCGCCGGCCCTATCAGGTCGTGCTCTTCGACGAGGTCGAGAAGGCGCATCCCGACGTCTTCAACGTCCTGCTGCAGGTCCTCGACGACGGGCGCCTGACCGACGGCCAGGGTCGTACGGTCGACTTCCGCAACGTGCTGATCATCATGACCTCGAATCTCGGTTCGGAGTATCTGGTGAACCAGCCCGAGGGGCAGGATTCGGAGGCCGTCCGCGACGAGGTCATGGGCGTGGTCAGGCAGGCCTTCCGGCCGGAGTTCCTGAACCGCATCGACGACATCATCCTGTTCCACCGCCTGCGGCGGGAGGATATGGGCGCGATCGTCGACATCCAGATGGCCCGTCTCGGCAAGCTGCTGACCGATCGCAAGATCACGCTCGAGCTGTCGAAGGAGGCGCGTCAGTGGCTCGCCGACAAGGGCTACGACCCGGCTTACGGCGCGCGCCCGCTCAAGCGCGTCATCCAGAAGTCGGTCCAGGACCCGCTGGCCGAGCTGCTGCTGGCCGGCAAGGTCCATGATGGCGAGACGGTACCGGTCACGGTCGGCCCGGCCAGCCTGATGCTGGGCGATGTCGCGGCCGTGAAGGAGAAGCGGCCCGTCGGCGTGCCGCTGAACTGAAGTCTTTTCCCTTCTCCCCTTGGGGGAGAAGGTGTCTGCGCAGCAGACGGATGAGGGAAGGGTCGCGCAAGCGGCCCTTTCTTGTTTGCGGTCGAGGCATCCCTCATCCGTCAGCGCTGCGCGCTGCCACCTTCTCCCCCGAGGGGAGAAGGATCACCCCCGCTTCAGCAGGAACACCGCCTGCGCCCCGAAGAGGTTCCAGAACCACCAGGGCGCGCTGACGCCGACGCGGCCGCCCGCCGCGTCGAGCGCCACCGCACGCTCCTTCACCGCGCCGATCGTCTCGCACAGCGTCACGAAATCGCGGATCGTGCAGAAATGGATGTTGGGCGTGTCCCACCAGGCATAGGGCAGGGCATCGGTCACGGGCATCCGGCCCTGGAAGAACACCTGCGAACGCATGCGCCAGTGTCCGAAATTCGGGAATGAGACGATCGCGCGCTGTCCCACACGCAGCATCTGCTCCAGCACGAACCGCGGATTGCGCGTCGCCTGGATCGTCTGGGAGAGGATGACGTAATCGAAGGCGTCGTCGGGATATTCGGTCAGGTCGGTGTCGGCGTCGCCCTGGATCACCGAGAGCCCGCGCGCGACGCATCCGGCCACGCCCTCGCGCGACAATTCGATGCCGCGCGCATCGACGTTGCGGGTCTCGGCCAGCAGCGCCAGCAGCTCGCCGTCGCCGCAGCCGACATCGAGCACACGCGAGCCGGGCGTCACCATTTCGGCGACGAGCTTGAGGTCGATGCGGTTGGTGTGGGTGTCGGGGAAGGTCATGGCGTGGCCTTTTCCGTCATGGTCGGGCTTGTCCCGACCATCCACGTCTTCGTTGGTCGAGACCTCTGTTCAAGACGTGGATGCTCGCCACAAGGGCGAGCATGACGGGAAGGCTCGTCACCGTCATCTCAGATCCCCCGCGCCCGCGCCGCGGCGCCGATGAAGCCGCGCGTCGTCGCGAACAGGTTCGGCTCCTCCAGCAGGAAGGCGTCGTGGCCCTTGTCGCTTTCGAGTTCGACGAAGGAGACCGAGGCGCCCGCCGCGTTGAGCGCATGCACGATGGCGCGTGAATCGGCGGTCGGGAACAGCCAGTCGGAGGTGAAGGACGCCACGCAGAACCGAGTCTTGGTGCCCGCGAATGCCTTGGCCAGCACGCCGTCATGGTCGGCGGCGAGGTCGAAGTAATCCATTGCCCGCGTCACATAGAGATAGGAATTGGCGTCGAAGCGCTCGACGAAGGAGAGCCCCTGGTAGCGCAGATAGCTCTCGACCTGAAAATCGGCGTCGAAGGAGAAGGTCGGCGCCTCCCGGTCCTGCAGCTTGCGGCCGAATTTGCGGTGCAGCGCCGGCTCCGAGAGATAGGTGATATGCGCGCCCATCCGCGCCACGGAGAGCCCCTTGGAGGGCCGCGTGCCCTCCTCGAGATAGCGCCCGCCGCGCCATTCGGGATCCGCCATCACCGCCTGGCGGCCAACCTCGTGGAAAGCGATGTTCTGGGCGGAATGCTTCGCGGCGGTCGCCAGCGGCAGCGCGGCGAAGACGCGGTCGGGATAGCTCGCTGCCCATTGCAGCACCTGCATGCCGCCCATCGAGCCGCCCGCGACGCAGAACAGCGTGTCGATGCCCAGGCTGTCGACCAGATGGCGCTGCGCCCGCACCATGTCGCGGATCGTCACCATCGGGAAGGCGAGCCCCCAGGGCTGCCCCGTTTCGGGGTTGGTCGAGGCCGGTCCGGTCGTCCCCGTGCAGCCGCCGACGACATTGGCGCAGATCACGAAGAAGCGGTCCGTGTCGATCGGCTTGCCGGGGCCGACCATGGCGGTCCACCAGCCGCCCTTGCCGGTGATCGGGTTGCGGCTCGCCACATGCTGGTCGCCGGTGAGGGCATGACAGACCAGAATCGCGTTGGAGCGCGCCGCGTTGAGCGCACCGTAGGTCTGGTAGGCGATCTGCCAATGGTCGAGGCTGACGCCGCAATCCATGGCGAGCGGCGTCTCGGGGCCGAAGCGCGCCACCGCGCTGCTCGGCTCGTTGGCTTCCTTCAGGGGATCGGCCAGGCTCGCTGCGAAATCGCTCATCTTGTCCGCTTTGACGCGATAATCTGCCTTGCCGGTCGGCTCGTTCGGAAGATCGAACCCTAGCGATGGCGTGACGCGCGGCTTCTGTCAACGCGGCGATGCATCGGGTCGCTTTGCCAAGGCGAGGTGGGGGCGCTAAGGAGCGTGACGATCGCCAAAGCCCTCATCCTGAGGAGCAGGCGAGAAGCGCGTCTTGCCATCATGACCGAAGCCGCCCCGCCCACGCTCGCAGCCCCCACGACCCTCGCCGATCTGCGGGCCGAGATCGACCGCATCGACGCCGAGATGCATGCGCTGCTGATGGAGCGCTCCTCGATCATCGAGACGCTGATCTCGGTCAAGAAGACGCAGGCCTCCGGTTCCGCCTTCCGCCCGGGGCGCGAGGCGGACATGATGAAGCGCCTCGCGCTGCGCCATCGCGGCCTGCTGCCGCTCGATACGATCGAGGGCATCTGGCGCATCATCATCGCCACCTTCACCTATGTGCAGGCGAATTACGCGGTGCATGCCGACGTCTCGGGCGGCGATGCCGCGATGCGCGATTCCGCCCGCTTCCATTTCGGCTTCACGGTGCCCTTCGTCACCCATGAGGATGCGCGCGCCGTCATCCGCGCCGTGGCGGGCTCGGCCGGCGATCTCGGCATCTTCCGCATGGACCAGGGCGCCAGCGCCGGCATCTGGTGGCGCGATCTCGTCGGCGCCGACGCGCCCAAGATCATCGCGCGCCTGCCCTTCATCGAGCGGCCGGATCACCCGGCCGGCACGCCGGTCTACTGCGTCGCCAAGCCGCTTGCCGATGCCGCCGTGCGCGAGATCGTGCTCTATGCCGCCCGGGTCGAGCGCTGGTCGGAGACGCTGCGTGCCGGGCTCGCCCAGCATCTGGCCGAAGTCTCGGCCTCGGCTGCCGACGGCTCCCATCTCTCGCTGCTGGTGGCCGCCTCCGGCGAGGTCGACCAGGCCACGATCCGCGCCTCCCTGGAGCCGGCCGGCCTGAGCGACTTCGCCGAGATCGGCAGCCACGCCGCCCGCTTCGCCTTCAAGCCCGTCCGTTCGTGAACCCGCTTCCGATGTCGTCCTGAACCACCTTCCGTCATCCTGGACGCCGCGCAGCGGCGCTCCGGGATCCATCGTAGAGCGTCGCGCCCTCCGATGGATCCCGGTCGACCTGCGGTCGCCCAGGATGACGGTACGGGTGTTAGAATCGAAGAAAGCCAAGACCATGTCCGCAGCCACCCGCCCCATGCCCCGCCCTGGCGTCCTCGACATCGAGGCCTATGTCCCCGGCAAATCGGCCGCCCCAGCCGGCGTGAAGCTGCACAAGCTCTCCTCGAACGAGACGCCGCTGGGGCCGAGCCCCAAGGCCGTCGAGGCCTACGGCAAGATCGCGGGCAAGCTCGAGCTCTATCCGGACGGCTCCTCGACCAAGCTGCGCGAGGCGATCGCCGCCCGCTACGGGCTGGACGCCGGCCGCATCCTCTGCGGCACCGGCTCGGATGAGCTGCTCCAGCTCATCACCAAGGCCTATCTCGGCGACGGCGACGAGGGCGTCTTCACCCAGCACGGCTTCCTCGTCTACCGCATCGCCATCCTCGCCGCGGGCGGCAGGCCCGTCGTGGTCGATGAAACGAACTTCACCGCCGATGTCGACGCCATCCTGGCGGCCGTGACGCCGCGCACGAAGATCGTCTTCCTCGCCAACCCCAATAACCCGACCGGGACCTATCTGCCCTTCGACGAGGTCAAGCGCCTGCATGCCGGGCTGCCCTCGAACGTGCTGCTGGTGCTGGACGCGGCCTATGCCGAATATGTCCGCCGCAACGACTATGCGTCCGGCCTCGAACTGGTCGCCGAGAGCGAGAACGTCGTGATGACGCGCACCTTCTCGAAGATCTACGGCCTCGCCAATCTGCGCATCGGCTGGATGTACGGCCCCGCCCACATCATCGACGCGCTGGAACGCATCCGCGGCCCGTTCAACGTCAATGGCGCGGCGATCGAAGCCGGCGCGGCCGCCATCGCTGACGAGGCCCATGTCGCCGCCGCGATCGAGCACAACGACAGATGGCTGGCCTGGACCACCGCCGAGCTGGAAAAGCTCGGGCTGACGGTCACGCCCTCCGTCGGTAATTTCGTACTGGTCCATTTCCCCGCGACGCCGGGCAAGACGGCGAAGGAGGCCGACGCCTTCCTGACGCAGCGCGGCCTGATCCTGCGGGGCGTCGGCGCCTATGGCCTGCCCGGCGCGCTGCGCATGACCATCGGCACCGAGGAGCAGAACCGGCTCGTCGTCGCCGCCCTCAGCGAATTCCTGGCGGCGTGATGGCGCCGTCCCAGGACAGCTTCGCGCCGCGGCGTGAGGCCCCGCTCTTCGGGCGGCTCGCGATCATCGGCATCGGGCTGATCGGCTCCTCCATCGCCCATGCCGCCAAGGCGCTGAACCTCGCCGGCCGCGTCGTACTCTACGATCGTGAACCGGAGGTCCGGCAGCGCGCCCGCGAACTCGGCCTCGGTCACGAGATCGCCGACAGCGCGGCGGCTGCCGTGGCGGACGCCGACCACATCATCCTCTGCGTGCCGGTCGGCGCCTGCGGGCCGGTGGCGGCCGAGATCGCGTCTGCGCTGAAGCCGGGCGCGATCCTCTCCGATGTCGGCTCGGTCAAGAAATCCGTGGTCGAGGCGGTGACGCCGCATCTGCCGGAGGGCGTGCAGTTCGTGCCGGCCCATCCCGTGGCGGGCACCGAGAATTCCGGCCCCGATGCCGGCTTCCCGAGCCTCTTCCTCAACCGCTGGTGCATCCTGACTCCGGCGGAGGGTGCCGACCCCGCGGCCATCGCCGCGACCCGCCAGTTCTGGGAGGGCATGGGCGCGATCGTCGAGATCATGACCGCGAGCCATCATGACCTCGTGCTCGCCGTCACCAGCCATCTGCCGCATCTGATCGCCTACAACATCGTCGGCACGGCGGAGGATCTGGCGGCGGTGACGCAGTCGGAGGTGATCAAGTTCTCGGCCGGCGGCTTCCGCGACTTCACCCGCATCGCGGCCTCCGACCCGACGATGTGGCGGGACGTCTTCCTGCACAACAAGGATGCGGTGCTGGAGATGCTCGGCCGCTTCAGCGAGGACCTGGCGGTGCTGACCCGTGCGATCCGCTTCGGCGATGGCGACACGCTGCACAAGCACTTCACCCGCACCCGCGCCATCCGCCGCGGCATCGTCGCGCTCGGCCAGGAGAAGCCGGAGACGGAGAAGCTGCGCAAGGACTGACGAGCGGGCCGGATTTTCCGGCCCGCGCCTCGCGCCGTCGCCTTGCCAAGAATCGGCCGGGCTGGTAGAGGCTCCCGCGTCGCCGCTTTAGCTCAGCTGGTAGAGCACCTCATTCGTAATGAGGGGGTCGGGGGTTCGAATCCCTCAAGCGGCACCACTCCCCATCTTCCGCAGCGTCATCAGAACATGCCTTGCTCGACGAGCGAGGGCGCGCGATGCTGCCCATCTCTTGATCGCCGCCATGCCGCATTTTGCTGCGCGCGCTGCGATTGCCCGGGGATTTTTTTGATGCCATGAATTGGTTCCCGGAGGAACTAATTCCATGCCCTGCCTGCCGCATGCCGATCTTATTCTCCAGAATGGTCCGGTCTATCTCGGGCTGAAGGAGGGCTACACCTCGGCTGTCGCGCTGTGGGCGGGAAAGGTGCTGGCGACCGGAACGCCGGCCGACATGGCGCCGCTGATCGGGCCCGGCACCCAAGTGATCGACCTCGCCGGTCGCATGGCGACGCCCGGCCTCTACGAGGCGCATCTGCATCTGCTGCCGCTCGGTCTGACGATGAAGGAGCTCGACATCCGCCCGCGCTTCGTGCGCACGCTGGACGGGTTGCTGGAGATGATCGCGCAGGCGGCGGCCAAGGCGAAGCCCGGCGAATGGATCCTGGCGCGCGGCTACGACCATTTCGAACTCGACGTGAAGCGCCACCCGCACCGAACGGAGCTGGACCGCGCCGCGCCGAACAACCCCGTCTATATCGTGCGCGCCTGCGGCCATCTTTCCGTCGCCAATTCGCTGGCGCTGAAGCTCGCCGGCGTCGACGAGACAACCCCCGTTCCCGCCGGCGGCGCGATCGAGCAGGTCAATGGTGTGCTCACCGGGCTAATGGCCGAGAACGGCCGCGACCCGGTCAAGAAGGTCATCCCCGATCCGACCGACGAGGAACTCGTCGCGGCGATCGAGCGGGCAGGGCGCTACTGCAATTCCTTCGGCATCACCTCGGTCATGGACGCCGCGGTCGGCATGCGCTCGCGCTATCGCGAGGTCGCGGCCTATCGCACGGCGCAGCGAACGGGCCGCCTGCCGGTGCGCACGAACATGTGCCTGCTCGGCGGGCATAACGGCATCGTCGAGCAGTGCTTCGCCGACGGGCTGGTGACGGGTGCGGGGGACGACTGGCTCAGCGTCGGCCCGGTCAAGATCTTCACGGACGGCTCGGCCGGCGGCCGCACCGCGGCGATGAGCCTGCCCTATCTCGGCGAGCCGGAGACGAAGGGCATCTTCTGCCTCACCGATGCCGAGATGGACGCGCTGACCCGCGACTATCACGCCAAGGGCTATCAGCTCGCGGTGCATGCCATCGGCGATGCCGCGATCGAGCAGACGCTGAACGCGATGGAAAACGGGCTGAACGATCACCCCGATCCCGACCGCCGCCACCGCATCGAGCATTGCGGCTTCAACTCGAAGGAGCAGATCGCCCGCATGGTCAGGCTCGGCATCGAGCCCGTTCCGCAGCCGGTCTTCATCTATGATTTCGGCGATCTCTATCTCTCGGTGCTGGAGGCTGACCGCGTCGAGGCCTGTTATCCGATGCGCGACTGGATCGAAGCCGGGCTGAAGCCTGCCGCCTCCTCGGATGCGCCGGTCTGCGACGCGAACATCTGGCCCAACATCTACACCATGCTGACCCGCAAGACGGCGCGCGGCACGGTCATTTCGCCGGACCAGACCCTGACGATCGACGAGGCCATTTCCGCCTACACCGAGTTCGGCGCCTATGTGAATCGCTGCGAGGACAGCCGCGGCCGCCTGCTGCCGGGCATGGCGGCGGATGTCGCGATCTTCTCGCGCGACCTCTCCACCGCCACGCCGGAACAGCTCTTGCACGAGACCCGCTGCGACATGACGATCATCGCAGGCAAGGTCGTGTACGAGGCGGAAGCGTGATGGATTCGTCATTGCGAGCGGAGCGAAGCAATCCAGGAGTTGCAGAGCACGCGGCGCTGGATTGCTTCGCTGCGCTCGCAATGACGGGGGTGGCGCGCGCATGCTGAACCACATCGCCCAGCGCGTCGCCATGTCGGTGCCGGTTCTGCTCGGCGTGCTCCTGTTCGGCTTCCTGCTGCTGCAACTGGTCCCGGCCGACCCGGCCGCCATCGTCGCCGGGCCGACCGCGAGCCCCGAACTGGTCGAACAGATCCGCAAGGATCTCGGGCTCGATCGGCCCGTCATCGTCCAGTTCGGCATCTATCTCGCCCGCGTCCTGCAGGGCGATCTCGGCGTCTCGCTGATCTCCAACACCAGCGTCGTCGCCGAACTCGGTGAGGCGATCGGCCCCACCGCCGAACTCATGTTCGCCTGCCTGGTCTGGGCGGTGCCGCTCGGCATCGCGCTCGGCACCATCGCGGCCGTCTATCGCGGCCGCCTGCTCGACCGCATCGTGATCGCGATCTCGGTGGCGGGCGTCTCGACCCCGGTGTTCTTCATCGGGCTCATCCTGATGCAGTACATCGGCTACCATTGGGGCCTGCTCCCCTTTATCGGGCGCGGAGGCCCGCTCTGGAGCCTCGACGGACTCGCGGCCATCGCGCTGCCGGCGCTGACGCTCGGCCTCGTCTTCATCGGCCCGATCGCGCGGATGACCCGCACCGCCGCGCTCGAGGTGCTGAGCGCCGACCATGTCCGCACCGCCCGCGCGAAGGGCCTGTCCGAGCGCGCCGTGGTGCTGCGCCATGTGCTGCGCAACGCGCTGATCCCGGTGGTGACGCTGATCGGGCTGCAGGCCGGCTACCTGCTCGGCGGGGCCGTCGTCACCGAGACGATCTATTCCTGGCCCGGCGTCGGCCGGCTCGCGGTCGGTGCCATCCTGGCGAGCGATTTCCCCCTCGCACAGGGCGCGATCCTCGTGCTGGCGCTGGCCTTCCTGGTGATCAATCTCATCGTCGACATGCTCTACGCCGTGCTCGATCCGCGGGTGGAAAAACATGGCTGACGTCGCGATCGCCGCCCCCGCCGCGAGCCGGCCGCTCGCCGCCTTCGGGCGTCGCATCCTGCGCGACAAGCTCGCCTTGCTGGCGGCCGTCGTGCTGCTGCTGATCGTGCTGGCGGCGCTGTTTGCGCCGTGGCTCGCGCCCTTCGACCCGTACAACACCACCCGCCGTCCCTTCATCCCGCCGGTCTGGAGCGAGGGCTCGCTGCCGCAGCACTGGCTCGGTACGGACGGGCAGGGCCGCGACATGCTCTCCCGCCTGCTCTACGGCACGCGGCTGACCCTGGTGATGGGCCTCGCCTCGATCGTCATCGGCGGGGGGCTCGGCGCGCTCGTCGCGCTGCTCGGCGTCTATTACCGCCGGCTCGACCCCTACATCATGCGCGGCGCCGACATCCTTCTGTCCTTCCCGGCGATCCTGCTCGGACTGGCGCTGGCCGCCGTCGTCGGTCCCGGCTTGACGGCCATCGTGATCGCGCTCTCGATCGCGACCATTCCCGACGTTGCCCGCATCACCCGCAGCGCGGCCATCGTCATCATGGGGCAGGACTACATGGAGGCCGGCCGCGCCATGGGCCTGCCGGACCGGACGCTGATCTGGCGCTACCTCGCGCTGAACTGCCTGTCGCCGGTCTTCGTCTTCATGACGCTGCGCTTCGGCCAGATCATCCTGATCGGCGCGGCCCTGTCCTTCCTCGGCCTCGGGGTGCGCCCGCCTGAAGCCGAGCTCGGCATGATGGCATCGCTCGGCCGCGACGCGCTGTTCTTCGCGCCGCATATCTCGCTTCTGCCGAGCCTCGTGATCGTCGCCATCGTGCTCTGCGTGAACCTGCTGGGCGACGCCCTGCGGGACCTGCTCGACCCGCGCATGCGCAACCAGTGAGGCGCCCGCCCGGACCGCTCGTTTCAAAACAAAAGGGGAGAACGATCGTGAAGCATCTGACATCCATCGCCGCAGGCGCCCTTCTGGGGTTGACGGCGCTCGCCGGGCCAGCATTGGCGCAAGGTTCGAGCAACAGCCTCACCATCGTCCGCGAGGTCGACAGCGACCGCTACGACCCCCACCGCTCGACGGCACGCGCGGCCTCCGAGGTCATCTTCATGATGGCCGATACGCTGGTCTCGCTCGACCACGACATGTCGACGATCAAGCCTGGCCTCGCCACCTCTTGGACGATGTCGCCCGACGGCAAGACCTACACCTTCAAGCTGCGCAACGACGTCTCCTTCTGCGACGGCAAGAAGATGACGGCGCAGGACGTCGTCTATTCGATGAAGCGCTGGATCGATCCGGCCACGCGTTCGCCGGTGCGCTGGCGCGCCGGCAAGGTCGACGACATCGTCGCGGTCGACGACACCACGGTCGAGTACAAGCTGACCGCGCCCTTCTCCGAGCTGCTCTATCAGCTCACCCAGAGCTTCGCCGTCATCGTCGACAAGGCCAATGTCGAGGCGCTCGGCGCCGATTTCGGCGTCAAGGGCTTCAACGGCACTGGCCCCTATTGCTGGGGTGACTGGAAGCCGCGCAACGAATTCCGCCTGAAGAAGCACGCCGCCTACAAGTGGGGCCCGCCGATCTACGAGAACAAGGGTGCCGCCCAGATCGAGGAGATCGTCTGGCGCATCGTTCCGGAGGAGAACACCCGCCTCGCCGCGGTGATGACCGGCCAGAGCCAGGTCACGCAATATGTGCCCTATTCCGGCCTGTCGCAGATCCGCGCCAACCGCAATCTTAAGCTGGTGGACTCCAAGGAAGCCTTCTGGACCTATTTCGTCGGCTTCAAGATCGACAAGGAGGGCGTCAATGACCCCGCGGTGCGCCGCGCCATGGTCATGGCCGTCGATCAGAAGGCGATCGCCGAGAACCTCTATTTCGGCGAGGTCGAGCCCGCCTACAGCTATATCTCGACTGAAGCTCTCGACTGGAACAAGGCCGTCACGCCGCTCAGGACCAATGTCGCCGAGGCGAACAAGATCCTTGACGCCGCCGGCTGGGTGAAGGGCGCTGACGGCTTCCGCGCCAAGGACGGCAAGAAGCTCGCTCCCGTCGTCTATGGCTTCACGGGCTCGACCTGGCAGAAGCTGATGGAGGCGATCCAGGGTGACCTGCGCAAGATCGGCGTCGATCTCAAGGTCCAGCTCTTCGACGCTACCATCGCCTGGGGCAAGATGGCCACGCAGGAGTTCGACATGTTCGGGATGAGCTTCCCCTATATCTCGGCCGGCGACGCGCTGAACCTCTACTTCCCCTCCGCCAATGCGCCTACGCCGAACCGGATGAATTGGAAGGACGCCGAGACCGATGCGCTGCTCTCCAAGGGCATGACGGCTCTGAACGATGCCGATCGCGCTGCCGCCTATGGCGAGGTTCTGAAGAAGGTGCATGAGGCCGCCGTCTGGCTGCCGCTCTATCACGAGCCGATGAAGATCGCGGCCTCGGCTCGCCTCGCCCCCTTCAAGGCCCACAACATCTATGGCTGCGGGCTCTACAAGGGACTGGACCTGAAGTTCGTCCGCTGACCTCTCGTCGTTCTCGGGCGAAGCGGAACGCGCACCCGGGAACCACTCTCGCCGAAGATGGTCGGCCTGTGGCCGACCATGACGCCTTCATTCCGCCCCACGCCGGAGCCTGCCATGCCGATCACACTCATCCGCAACGCCAGCTGGATCGTCGCCTATGACGCTGAGGCGAAGGGCCATGTCTATCTGCGTGACGGCGACGTCGCCTATGACGGCAACCGGATCGTCCATGTCGGCGGCAGCTATGCCGGCAAGGCCGACGTCACCATCGATGGTCGCGGCAAGATGGTCATGCCGGGCCTCGTCAACATCCATTCCCATCCCTCCTCGGAGGCGATGACCAAGGGCTGGAACGACGAACTCGGCTCACCGAAAATGTATGGCACGGCGCTCTACGAGTTCATGCCGCTGTTCCGTTGCGACGCCCAGGGCATCAAGTCCTGCGCACAGGTGACCTATTCCGAGTTGCTGATGTCGGGCGTGACCACGCTGGTCGACATGTCGGTCGCCTGGGACGGCTGGCTCGAGACCTTCAAGGCCTCCGGCCTGCGCGGCGTCTTCTCGCCGATGTACCGCTCGGCCCGCTGGTACACGGACAATGGCCATCTCGCGAAATACGAATGGGACGAGAAGGCTGGCGAGGCCGCCATGGCTGCCGCCATGAAGCTGCTCGACCAGGTCGCGGCCGACGACAGCGGGCGGCTCTCAGGCATGGTCTCGCCCTCGCAGATCGACACCTGCACGCCCGAGCTGATCCAGGCCAGCTATGCCGAGGCCGAGAAGCGCAAGGTTCCCTTCCAGATCCACGCCGCCCAGAGCGTGGTGGAGTTCCACGAGATCACCCGCCGCCATGGCATGACGCCGGTCGAATGGCTGGAGTCGCTCGACGTGCTCGGGCCGTTCTCGATCATCGGCCACGGCATCTTCCTCGACCACCACTCCTCGGCGAAATGGCCGGCGACGGACGATCTCGGCTGTCTCGTCGAAACCGGCACCAACGTCGCCCACTGCCCGGTCGTCTTCCAGCGCCGCGGCATCGCGATGCAGAGCTTCGGGCAATATGTCGCCGCCGGCGTCAATGTCGGCATCGGCACCGACACCTATCCGCACCACATGCTGGAGGAACTGCGCGCTGTCTGCATCGGCTCGCGTATGATGGCGGAGGACGTCTTCGACCTGCGCACCTCGGATGCCTTCAACGCCGCGACGCTCGGCAGCGCCAAGGCGCTCGGCCGGGACGATATCGGTCGCCTGGCCAAGGGCGCCAAGGCGGACATCGTGCTGGTCGACGTCACGCATCCGATGATGCGCCCGCTGCGCGATCCGATCCGCAGCCTGATCTATGCGGCGGGCGAGCGCGCGGTCACGACGGTCATTGTCGATGGCGTCACGGTCGTCGAGAACGGCAAGGTCCTGACCATGGATTACGCCGCCGCCGCCGCCGAACTCGAAGAGGCCCAGCGCCGCGCCGAGCCGAAGGTCAAGGAGCTCGACTGGGCGAAGCGCGACCATCTCGAGATCTCGCCGCTGACCTTCCCCTCGGGGAAGTGACCTGAGCCGCGGCCTGTTCCGCTCGGAACAGCGCCGACACGCGGCCGAGCCTATTCCTGATCTCCAGCTGCGGGCCATGGGGCCCGCATCCGGAGCGGGAGCGCGACATGGCCAAGGTCATCGAGACGGACGACGGCACGATGCTGACGGTGGATCTGGGCGTCGGCCCGGGTCGTGCCAACAACCGCGACGACGTCACCGTCGTGCAGTATCTGCTCAACCTCTATTTCCAGCATCCTAATCAGGCGCGCGTGCGCGAGCTGGCTGGCCCCTCGGCCAGCCGCAAGCTCGTGGTCGACGGCATCATCGGTCCGCGGACCAAAGCGGCGATCGCGACCTTTCAGGACGCCATCATCGCTATGGACAATGCGCAGATCGTCTCAGACGGCTGCGTCGACCGGATCCGCAACGAGACCATGGTGATCCGCGGGACCTCGGCGCTCTACACGATCTTCGAGCTGAACAGCTACGCCTGCGCGCTCTATCTCGACGACAACGACATCACCGATTTGCGCTTCCGCAGCGATTTCCCGCCGCGTCTGGTGCCCATCGTCAACCGTTATCTTCCGGCCTGGGCGCGCTGGAAATCCCGTGCCTCCTGAGTCACCCCGTCTTGAGGACTGCGTCATGCCACCGCTTGATCTCCGAGCGCCGCCAACCTACCGTCCGGTAGGTTGGCGCATCGGGAGGAAAGCGGCATGTCCGCAGTCGAGAAGATCGGGTCCGCAGGAACGGCGGCACGCTCGCCCTATTTCACCGAGGAACACGAGGCGCTGCGCGATCAGGTCCGCCGCTTCGTCGAGACCGAGATCAAGCCGCACGCCAAGGCCTGGGAGGAAGCGGGCTTCGTCCCGCGCGAGGTGCTCCGCAAGATGGGGTCGCTCGGCTTCTTCGGCATCCGCTATCCGGCCGAATATGGCGGCTCCGAAATGGACACGCTTGCGACCGTCGTCCTCGCCGAGGAACTCGGCCGCTCGACCTTTTCCGGCGTCGCGATCACGGCGCTGGTCCACACCGACATGGCCTCCGTCCACATCGCCAATGCCGGCAGCAAGGCCCAGCGCGACCGGCTGATGCCGGCCATCATCGCCGGAGAGAAGATCGTCGCCGTCGCCGTCACCGAGCCCGATGCCGGCTCGGACGTGAAGGGCATCCGCACCACGGCTCGCCGCGAAGGCGACAGCTATGTGCTCAATGGCGCCAAGGTCTACATCACCAACGGTGTCCACGCCGATCTCTATTGCGTCGCGGCCAAGACCGATCTCGCGGCCAAGCCCTCGCAGTCGGTCTCGATCTTCCTGGTCGAGAAGGGCACGCCCGGCTTCCGCGTCGCCCGTGAACTCGACAAGCATGGCTGGCGCTCCTCGGACACGGCCGAACTCGTCTTCGAGGACTGCCGCATCCCGGCCGAAAACCTGCTCGGGCAGGAGGGGCGCGGCTTCTACGCGATCATGAGCAATTTCCAGAACGAGCGCACCGTGATCGGCGCCATGGCGATGGGCGAGGCGCAGGCCGCGATCGACCTGACGCTGGACTATGTGAAGACCCGGAAAGCCTTCGGCGCCCCGCTCTGGGACAAGCAGGCCATCCGCCAGAAACTCGCCATGCTGGCCGCCAAGGTGGAGGCCGGCAGACAGCTCGTCTATCACGCGGCCTGGCTCGACGCGCAGGGCGTCGATGCGACCCGCGAGGTCTCGATGGTCAAGGCCTACTGCGGCGAGCTGGTAAATGAGGTCATGTATGCCTGCCTGCAGTTCCATGGCGGCATGGGCTATATGCGCGAGAGCGCGATCGAGCGCATGACGCGCGATGCCCGTGTTCAGGCCATCGGGGGTGGCGCCACCGAAGTGATGCTGGAAGAGGTCGCCAAGCGGCTGTGAGCGCAGCGACGGATACTCTCCCGCGCGAGGCGGCCGTCGGCGGCTCGCGCCGCCTGATCCTCGACACGGCGGCGCGGCTCCTGCGCGCCGGCGGCTACCACCAGACCACCCTGCGCGACATCGCGGAGGCGGTCGGCATCCGCAAGGCGAGCCTTTACCACCACTTCGCCTCCAAGGAGGAGATCGTCGAGGCGGTGGTCAATGACGGCGTCCGCTTCGTCCACGAGACCGTCGTCGCCGCGCTCGCCGCGACGGAAACCGCGCCGCCCCCGCAGCGGCTCGAGGCGGCGATCATTGCCCATCTGACCGCCCTCCATGGCCAGCGCGACTACACCACCGCGAGCTTCCGCGTCTTCACCCTCGGCGCGACACCGGTGCCCGAGAGCGTGCGGGCGGCGAGGCGGGCCTATGAGGATGTCTGGCGTGGGCTCATTACGGAGTTGCAGGCGGCTGGAGCCCTGCCCAGGGAACGCTCGCCCGATCTGATGCGCTACATGATCCTGGGGGCGATGAACGGCTCGATCGACTGGTTTCGTCCCGGGCGTTTCGCGATTGCAGAGGTCGCGCAGGAGTTTTCGGCCCTCATCCTTGCCCGTTGGTAGAAAAGACCGTCACCTCGGAAGCGACGGGTCGATTTAACTCGCTTTTGAGGTGTTATCGCGGACAAGCGCCGCATGGGTGGGGATAGACTGAAGTTCGGCGGCGAGTTTCGCGATGCCGCCATGGAGCACGCCTTCACGGCTGCCCGTCTGGATGAGACGCTCCGGCAATGCCGGCTGCTGTTCCTGCTCTCGGCGGTGCTCAACACGCTGTTTCTGGTGAGCGACTGGCGTTTCGTGGGGACGCCGCATTTTTTCGTGGCCGTGCCGGCTCGGCTCTGCGTCGTCGCCTTCTCGCTGATCTGCTTCCTGCTGGTCAGGCGTGCGACCGGCGTCGGCCGCGCCCTTGGAGCGACACTGCTCTGGCAAGCGACCACGGCCGTGGCAGTCGCCTTCCTCGTCAGCTCGCGCAGCGATCTGGCGCTGTTCGTCGTGCTGCTGCTGCCGTCGATCTTCTACCTCGTCGCACCGACGCCGTTCCGCTTCACCCTGCTCATGGGGATGGGCGCGAGCGTGCTGATGCTGGTGGGCTATCTCGGGCGCGGCCCCTATCCCTCGACGCTGCTCGGCCTCGTGCTGGTGCTCGTCATGCTGAACTTCGCGCTCAGCCTCGTCGTCATTCATGCCAACCGCCTGCGCCGGCTCGAATGGCTCGCGACCCGGTCCGAGCGCACGGCGCGCGAGGCGCTGGAGGCGAGCCAGGCCCTGCTGGAACGCGTCTTCATGGCCGTGCCGATTCCGCTCGTCGTCACCGCGGTCGACGATGGCCGCTATCTGCGCGCCAACGAGGCGGCGATCCGCTATCTCGGAACGCCGGGTGCCGTCGATCTCGCCGGCCGCACGATTGTGGACAGCATCAGTCTCGACGACCGGCGACGCGCCATCGCCGAGCTCCGGGCCAGCAGCCGGATCGAAGCGCTGGAGGTGCCCCTGCGCGACGGCCAAGGACGAATGCGCGAAGCCGTCATCACGGCGGCCTCGGTGCCGGTCGGCCAGGGCCAAGGCTTCGCCGCCGGCATCGTCGATGTCACCGAGCGCAACGCCGCCGCAGCCCACATGCGCTGGCAGGCGACGCATGATGCGCTGACGGGCCTGCCCAATCGGCTGATGTTCCAGGATGTGCTGACGGAGGCGCTCGCCCGGCGTGGCGAGGGATGTGTGGCCGTCTTCCTGATCGATCTCGACGACTTCAAGTCGATCAACGACACGCTCGGGCATGATGTCGGCGACAGGCTTCTGGTCAGTGTCGGAGAACTGTTGACCGCGGCTCTGGCGCCGGGGGACAGGGTGGCGCGGCTCGGCGGCGATGAATTCGTGGTCGTGGCGCCGCTCCCGCCGGGACCGGAGACGGCGGCGGCCAAGGCCCGCCATCTGCTCCAGGCTCTGCAGCGTTCTCTGCCGGATCTTGCGATCGCGGGTCCGATGCGCGCGAGCATCGGCTTCGCGCTGGCGCCCCAGCACCACGACGAGGCGGGCGAATTGCTCAAGGATGCCGATCTGGCCCTCTACCGCGCCAAGGCGCTCGGCCGGAACATGGCGGTGGCCTATGAGCCGGCGATGCGCGAGGCCATGAATGCGCGGGTGGAGATTTGCGGCGCAATCTCGGAGGCCGTGGCGCAGGGGCGGATCCTGCCCTTCTACCAGCCCCAGATCGATCTCGGCAGCGGCGCGGTGGACGGGCTGGAGGTGCTGGCGCGCTGGGACCATCCCGAGCGCGGCATCCTGCCGGCCGGGGCCTTCCTGCTGGCGCTGCAGGATCCAGAGACCGCGCGACAGATCGGCGAGGCGGTGCTCCGCCAAGTGCTGGCTGACTGCCGCGGTTGGCGCGACGCCGGTGTGACGGTCCCGCGGATCTGGCTCAATCTCGCACCGGGCGTATTCCGCGACCCGCTGTTTGCGGACGGGCTGCTCGAGCGGTTGCGTAGTGCGGGGCTCCCACCGACCCAGTTCGGGGTCGAGGTCACGGAGAACGTCCTGCTGACGCGGCAGGGCGATCAGGCCGGCCCCGCCCTGTACCGGCTGCGGGGCGCCGGCATCAGCGTGGCGCTGGACGATTTCGGCACCGGCTACGCCTCGCTCACCCATCTGCGACGCTTCCCGGTCGATGTCGTCAAGATCGACCGCTCCTTCGTCGCCCGCATCGGCGAGCAGGGCGAAGATGCGGCGATCGTCCGCGCCGTGGTCGCGCTCACGGCTGAACTCGGGCTGGATGTCGTTGCCGAGGGCATCGAGACGCTGCCGCAGCAGGAGTTCCTGCGCGCGCATCGCTGCTGCTTCGGCCAGGGATTTCTCTATGCGCCGGCCGTCGCGGCGCGGGATGTGTCGGCGCTGCTGGCGAAGCCGGATTTGCGGCCCGCTGCCGACGCAGGGCAGGGCGGCGTCGTTCCCGCCTGACGCCGCGGCGCAGGCTTTGCTAGCCTCGCGGCATTCGGGCCGCGACCGGCCCGTCCCCGGAGACCTGTCGACCCATGCGCGCCTTCTATCACCCCGACCAGTCGATGCACGATCCCAAGCAGTATCTGCGTTTCGGTGCGGTCGTCGCGCCGAAGGATCTGCCGGAGCGCACCGCGCGGTTGCTGGCGGCGCTGGCGCGGCACGGCATCGCGCCCGAGCGGCCGGTCGCCCATGGCAAGGACCCGGTGCTGGCGATCCACGATGCCGGCTTCGTCCAATTCCTCGAGACCGCCTGGAAGCGCTGGCAGGACCTGCCGGCCGAGCGCGGTCCCGAAGTCTGGCCCAGCACCTTCCCCTATTGGAGCGGGCGCCCGGAGGAAGACGTCCGACCGCCCTGCCGTCCCACCGGCTTCATCGGCCAGCTCGGCTGGTATCTCGGCGACATGTCGGTGCCGATCGGCGAGCACTGCTGGCACTCGACGCTGCTCTCGGCCGAGACGGCGGTCACGGCCGCCGATGCTGTCATCGCCGGCGAGCGCGCCGTCTATTCGCTCTGCCGCCCCTCGGGCCACCACGCCCGGGCCGACCGTGCCAGCGGCTTCTGCTATCTCAACAACACCGCCATCGCGGCCCAGCGCCTGCGCTCGAAGTTCGGCAAGGTCGCGATCCTCGACGCCGACGCCCACCACGGCGACGGGACGCAGCAGATCTTCTACCGCCGCGACGACGTCCTGACGATCTCGGTCCATGCCGATCCGTCGAACTACTACCCCTTCTACACGGGCTATGAGGACGAGCGCGGCAACGGGCCGGGCGAGGGCTTCAACCTCAACCTGCCGCTGCCGCATGGCGCCGGTGGCGCCGAGATGGCCGCGGCGGTCGACAGGGCGGGCGAGGCGATCAAGGCCTTCGGCGCGGATGTCGTCATCGTCGCGCTCGGCTACGACGCCCACAAGGATGATCCCATCGGCGTGCTGAAGCTCGACGCCGCTGATTTCGGCAACATCGCCACGAAGGTGAAGTCCTTCGGCCTGCCGACGCTGGTGGTCCAGGAGGGCGGCTACGCGATCGAGGCGATCGGCGAGTGCCTCGACGCGTTCCTCGGCGGGTTCAAGGCGTAGCCAGATGCGTCATGGTCGGGCTTGACCCGACCATCTCGTAACGAGGGGAGCCTGCTAGTTTAGTAGTGGGCTCACGCGGCAAGAGATTCTCGGGTCGCCCATTGGGCGCCCGAGAATGACGGTCTGCCTCAGATCACCGCCTCGATCAGGAACGGCCCCTTCCGGCCGAGCGCGCCCTTGAAGAGCTTGGTGAACTCCTCGGCGGTGGTCGCGCGCGCCGCTTCCACGCCCATGCCGCGCGCCATCGACACCCAGTCCAGCGCCGGTTCGTCGAGATTGAGCATCAGCGTCGCATTGCGGCCGAAATCATTGACGCCGACGGCGCGCATCTCGCCATGCAGGATCGCATAGGTCCGGTTGGCGAAGACGACCGTGACGATATCGAGGTTCTCGCGCGCCTGGGTCCACAGGCCCTGGACGGTGTACATGCCCGAGCCGTCGGCCTGCATGCCGATGACCTTGCGGTCGGGGCAGGCCACCGCCGCGCCGACGCACATCGGGATGCCTTCGCCGATCGCGCCGCCGGTGAGCTGGAGATAGTCGTGCTGCGGCGCGTTGTGGCACTGCTGGTAGAAGACGCGGCCGGACGAGACCGACTCGTCGCAGATGATCGCGTTCTCGGGAAGCAGCCGCGCCACGATGGTGCAGACCTTGTCGGCGTCGAGGGTACCCGTCGGCAGCGCCGTCTCGGTCTGCGCCTTGGCGATGAAAGCGGGCTCGACCTTGGCGGCGCCGGTCTCCTCCGCCAGCGCATCGAGCGCGCCGACGAGATCGTCGCCCATCTTGCCGAGCGTGGTCACGGTGCAGCCGTCATGGATGAGGCGGCCGGGCTTTCCGGGATAGGCGAAGAAACCGACCGGGATCTGCGCGCCGACCAGCACCAGCAGGTCGACGTCCTTCAGCTGCTCCAGAGCCATGTCGACGGGGTAGAACACCTTGGGGATCGCGACGCGCCCGGCGCCACGCTCGATGCGCCCGTTCGACATCTGCCCGTACATCTTGCAGCCGGTCGCCGCGCAGATGCGCGCCGCGGTCTCGAGCGCTCCGGCGCGCAGCGACGCGCCGGTCATCATCAGCGCGGCGCGCGAGCCATGTTTGCGCAGCGCGGCCGCGACCTCGCGGATGGTATCGCTGCCGACCGTCCGGAAGGCCGGCACCGGCGTCGCCTTGACCTCGGCCGGCTCGACCGAGCCCCAGGCGCAGTCGCCGGGCAGGATCACGGTCGCGACGCCCGGCAGCGACATCGCCGCCGCATAGGCTTCGCCGATCGCAGGCCCGACATCCTCCGGCGTCGCGATCCGGTGCACGTAGTGCGACATCGGTCGCGCCAGGCTCTCGATGTCGCTGGTCAGCGGTGCGTCGTTGACGAGGTGATAGGTGGCGTGATCGCCGACGACGTTGATCATCGGGGTCCAGGCCCGGCGGGCGTTGTGCATGTTGGCGAGCGCATTCGCCATGCCCGGCCCGCAATGCAGCAGCGTCGCCGCCGGTTTGTCCGCCATGCGCGCATAGCCGTCGGCGGCGCCCGTCACCACGCCCTCGAACAGGCCGAGCACGCAGCGCATTTCCGGCTTGCGGTCGAGCGCTGCCACGAAATGCATCTCGGAGGTGCCGGGATTGGCGAAGCAGACATCCACGCCATTGACGAGCAGCGTGTCGCAGAGGCGGTCGGCACCGTTCATTCCGAGTATCCCACGGAAAAGAAGAAGAGGGTCGTCGAAGGGACGCACAGGGGAGGGGATGTTCCCGATCCTGTCAAACGAGAGAATGTCATCGCTGTCCCCAGCCGCGGTGATCGACCGCTTGACGGATTTGCATATGCATTTAACCTCGTCTGGAACGAAGGTTGCATCCGGCGCCGCCATGCGCTGCGATGGGTTTCCGCCCTCGCGCATTGGGTCGGACATCACAACAGGGGAAGGTTCCGTCATGACAGGTTTGAAGCGTTGGGGAACGGTCGCGGGTCTCGGTCTCGCGGCGGCGCTGGCCACCGGCGGCGCGCAGGCGCAGACCAAGGTCAGCATCGGCATTTCGGGCTGGACCGGCTTCGCGCCGCTCGTCCTCGCCAAGGAGGCCGGGATCTTCGCCAAGAACGGCCTCGACGTCACGATCAAGAAGATCCCGCAGAAGGATCGCCACCTCGCCATCGCCTCCGGCGACATCCAGTGCGCGGCGACCACGGTCGAGACCTGGATCGTCTGGGACGGCGCGGGCGTGAAGACCAAGCAGATTTTCCAGCTCGACAAGAGCTACGGCGCCGACGGCATGGTGACGCGCTCCGGCATCGGTTCGATCAAGGATCTCAAGGGCAAGACCGTCGCGGCCTCGGCGCCGGGAACCTCGCCCTATTTCGCGCTGGCCTGGTTCCTCAAGGAGAACGGCATGTCCGTGAAGGACGTGACCGTGGTCAACATGGAGCCCGGCCCGGCCGCTCAGGCCTTCATCGCCGGCCAGAACGACGCGGCGATGACCTATGAGCCCTATCTCTCGGCCGTCCGCGAGAAGCCCGACGCAGGCAAGATCATCGCCACCACGCTCGACTACCCGATGGTGATGGACACCTTCGGCTGCACGCCGGCCTTCCTCGCCGCCAACGACGCCGCCGCGGCCGCGCTGACCAAGAGCTATTTCGAGGCTCTGGACATGATCAAGGCCGACCAGGCCAAGGCCTATGGCATCATGGGCGCCGATGTGAAGCAGACCGCCGAGCAGTTCGGCAAGTCGGCCGGCTTCCTGCGCTGGTCCGATGCCGAGGGCAACAAGAAGTTCTTCTCCGGCGACTGGCAGGCCTTCTCGGCCAAGGCAGCGGATCTTCTGCTTGAAATCGGCTTGATCAAGACCAAGCCGGACCTCGCCAGCCTCGTCGAGACGAAATACGTCGCCGGCAAGTGAGCTGACCTGGGTCCCAACCTAACGAAGCGCGGGGAACCCTCTCCCGTAGGGAGAGGGCAGGGTGAGGGGTCGGCCGATTGACGCTTCGGCCGTGAGCTCACCGCGGCCTCGCTTCGTATTCGGCGCTTCACTGGTCCAGGGGCCGACACCTCACCCCTACCCCTCTCCTTACAGGAGAGGGGATCCCGCGCATCCTCTTGTCAGCGACTGAGTCATGAAACCCCTTCAGCCGGTCTCTGCGCCCGCCCGCATCGGCTATGGCGTCGCCTTCTTCGTGCTCTTCGTGGCGCTGTGGTCGGTCGCGACCTTCGGCGGCTACGTCCAGAAGCTGTTCCTGGCCGACCCTTTCACCATGGTCCGGGAGGGGTACAATCTCCTCTTCCAGTATGGCTTCGCCTTCGACATCGGCATGACGATCTGGCGCGTCGTCGGCGGCTTCGTGCTGGCGGCTCTCGTCGCGCTGCCTCTCGGGATCGCGATGGGCGCCTACAAGCCGGTGGAAGCCTTCCTCGAACCGTTCGTCTCCTTCGCGCGCTATCTGCCGGCCTCGGCCTTCATTCCGCTGCTGATCCTCTGGGCCGGCATCGGCGAGGCGCAGAAGCTGCTCGTCATCTTCATCGGCTCGGTCTTTCAGCTCATCCTGATGATCGCGGTGGCGGTCGGCTCGATCCGGCGCGATCTCGTCGATGCTGCCTATACGCTCGGCGCCACCGACACCTCCGTGGTGCGGCGCGTGCTGCTTCCGAATGCGGCCCCCGAGATCGCCGAGATCTTCCGCCTCGTGCTCGGCTGGGCTTGGACCTATGTCATCGTCGCCGAGCTGATCGGCTCCTCCTCCGGCATCGGCCACATGATCACCGACAGCCAGGCGCTGCTGAACACCGGCCAGATCATCTTCGGAATCATCGTCATCGGCCTGATCGGGCTGGTGTCGGATTTCCTCTTCAAGGCGGTCAACCAGCGCCTGTTTCCGTGGGCGCAAAGGTAGTCGGTCGCGAAGATGAGCAAGCTCCTCGTCGAGAATGTCGGGAAGGTGTTCCCGCCCCAGCGTGGCGGCCAGCCGACGCGCGCCCTCATGCCGACCTCGCTCAGCGTCGGCGACAACGACTTCATCGCCATCCTGGGACCCTCCGGCTGCGGGAAGTCCACGCTTCTGCGCATCATCGGCGGGCTCGAGACGGCGAGCGAGGGGCGCATCATGCTCGACGGTGCCCCCGTCACCGGGCCGGGTGCGGACCGTGGCTTTGTCTTCCAGAGCTACACGCTGTTCCCCTGGCTGACCGTCGTCCAGAACATCGCCTTCGGCCTGCGCGAGAAAGGTCTCGCCGAGCGCGAGCGCCTCGACATCGCCCGCGGCTGGGCCGAGCGCGTCGGGCTGGCGAGCTTCGTTGACCATTTCCCCAAGCAGCTGTCGGGCGGCATGCAGCAGCGCACCGCGATCGCCCGCGCGCTCGCCAACGACCCCAAGATCCTGCTGCTGGACGAGCCCTTCGGCGCGCTCGACAACCATACGCGCGCCCTGATGCAGGAGATGCTGCTCGGCATCTGGGAGCGCGAGCGCAAGACGGTGCTCTTCGTCACCCACGACATCGAGGAGGCGATCTTTGTCGGCTCGCGCGTGGTGGTGATGAGCGCGCGCCCCGGTCGCATCAAGGCGGACATCCCCGTCGATCTGCCGCATCCGCGGCCCTATACGATCAAGACCAGCCCGGAATTCGTCGCCCTGAAAGAGCGCCTTGTCGAGGAAATTCGCGCCGAGGTGATGGCGGCCGACCATTGAGGGAGGCGATGGCGCCGCCGGGCCGTCTGGCCCGTTCCTCCCCAGCCCGACGTTGTGGCCGACCGGTGTTCCGTTCCGGCGATTGACACCCGGTGGTGCAGATGCTTGTCTCTGCGTCAATTGGCCTGACCATATGGCCAAAAGAGCCTCTCTCGACAGAGGCCTTGGGATGGAAACCGGGAGCAGACTGTGCCGCTCGAAGCTGTCGAGTCGCCACGCCTTTATCGACAGATCGCCGACCAGCTCCGCCATCTCATCGATCGGCGCGAGTATCCGGCGGGCGGCCGGCTGCCGCCGGAGCGCGAGCTCGCCGAGAAGCTGGGGGTCTCCCGCCCCTCCGTCCGCGAGGCCCTGATCGCGCTGGAGGTCGAGGGCCGCGTGCGCATTCGCATGGGCTCGGGCGTCTATGTCGTCGAGCGGCCGGTGGCCCCGGCGACGCTGATTGCGACCGACGAAGCGCCGGAGGGCCCCTTCGAAGTCCTGAAGGCGCGCGAACTCGTCGAGAGTGCGATCTGCGCCGAAGCCGCGGGTGCCGCATCATCAGCCGACATCGCGGTCCTGGACGACATCCTGCGCCGCATGGAACTCCCCGAGCTCGGCAGTGACGAACTGGTCGCCCTCGATCGCGCCTTCCACGTCGCCATCGCGGCCAGCCTTGGCAACGCCGTGCTCGCCCGCTTCGTCGGCCTGCTCTTCGACCAGCGCATCAACCCGTATTTTCGCCAGCTCGCGAGCTATTTCGAGAACGCAGATTCCTGGCGGGAGGCCGTCGGGGAACATCGTGCCATCCGCGACGCACTGGACGCAGCGAGCGGAGAGGCGGCGCAGGCGGCGATGCGGCTCCATCTTCAGCGCTCTCAGGAACGCTTCTCCCAAAGCTTCGGCGAGGGGCCGCTCCGGACCCACACCGGGAATGTCGGGCTGTCGCGCATCGCCGGAAAGTCCGGATGATGACGCGGCCGCCGGGAGCAGGATCAGCAATCACCAAGAAGAAGACCGCGTAACGACGTCAACGAAATCAATCCCAAGGGAGGGACGACAATGAAGAAGACCTGTCTGACGATCATGGCGATGGCCGCCGGCCTCGCGCTGGGCGGCCTGCCGGCGCAGGCCCAGACCAAGCTGAAATGGGCCCATGTCTACGAGACCTCGGAGCCCTTCCACACCGAATCGGTCTGGGCGGCGGACGAGTTCAAGAAGCGGACAAACGGCCGCTACGAGATCACTGTCTTCCCGGCGTCGCAGCTCGGCAAGGAAACCGACATCAACCAGGGACTCACCCTGGGAACGGTCGACATCATCATCTCCGGTTCGAGCTTCGCCGCGCGCTCCTTCGCGCCGATCGGCGTGACCTACTATCCCTTCACCTTCCGCAGCCCCGACCACCTGCTCGCCTACACCAAGAGCGATGTCTTCACTGACATGGCCAAGGGCTATCAGGAGAAGACCGGCCACCAGATCGTCTCGGTGACCTATTACGGCACGCGCCACACCACCTCGAACCGGCCGATCAAGAGCTGCGCCGACATGAAGGGCCTCAAGATCCGCGTGCCCGACGTGCCGGCCTATCTCGCCATGCCGCGCGCCTGCGGAGCCAACACCGCGCCGATCGCCTTCGCCGAAGTCTATCTGGCGCTGCAGAACGGCACCGTCGAGGCGCAGGAGAACCCGCTGACCACGATCGAGGCCAAGAAGTTCTACGAGGTCCAGAAGCACATCGTCCTGACCGGCCACATCGTCGACCACCTCAACACGGTCGTCGCCAAGCAGCTCTGGGACAAGCTGTCGCCTGAAGACCGCAAGATCTTCACCGAGGTCGCGCAGGAGGCCTCCGCCAGGGCCACCAAGCAGATCCAGGCCTCCGAAGCCAAGCTCGTCCAGTTCTTCAAGGACAAGGGCCTGACGGTGACCGAGGTCGACAAGGCCGATTTCCTCGCCAATGTCCAGAAGAACGTCACCTTCGAGCAGTTCGGCTATCGCAAGGCCGACTGGGAGCGGATCCAGGCAATCAAGTAACGCCTTCGACAAACGGACCCGGCGGCGTTCTCGCCGCCGGGTCTCCTGCTTCGCCGGCCCCGCTGCGGCCGCATCACGAGAGGTCTGCCGTGGCCGCCGATGTTCGACACGAAATCCACACGCCCGTGACCGGCGAGGAACTGGCCCACGTCTTCGACGAGGCGCCGCCGCCGGCCGATCTCTCGGTTTATGGTGTTGAGGACTGGATCACGCTCGCCGCCTTCTGGGTCATGGTGGGTTGCGTCATCCTGCAGTTCTTCACACGCTATGTCCTGAACAATTCCTTCGCCTGGACCGAAGAGATCGCCATCAATGCGCTCGTTGTCGTGGTCTTCCTCGGCGCGTCGCTCTGCGTGCGGGCCTCCCGGCACATCCAGGTCGACTTCCTCTACCGCTACATGTCGGCGGGTGCTGGCCGGATCATGGCGACCTTCGTCGATGTCGTGCGGATTGGCTTCCTGGCCTATGCGACCTGGCTGACCTACAAATACGCCTCGCTGATCCCCGACGAGATGATGACGACGGTGGACCTGCCGAAGTCGATCGTATTCAACGCTGTCGTCCTCGCCTTCGCGTTGATGACGCTGCGGGCGCTGCACGTCGCCTGGCAGAACTGGCGCCGCGGGTATTCCGTGCTGGAAAAGCCCGAAGCCTTCGACGGCTCGGAGGCCTGAGAGCGACCATGCTGATCCTTCTCGGTTCCTTCCTCGGCCTGATGATCCTCGGCGTGCCGGTGGCCATCGCCATGGCCGTCGCCTCGCTCGCCTTCATCCTGATCTCGGGCAATGTGCCCGACGTCATCCTGGCCCAGCGCATGATCGCGGGCGTCGAGAGCTTCCCGCTGCTCGCCGTGCCCTTCTTCATCCTGGCCGGCAATCTCATGAACATCGCCGGCGTGACCGGGCGCATCTATGCCTTCGCGGTTGCGCTCGTCGGCTGGATGCGCGGCGGGCTCGCGCAGGTCAACATCATCGGTTCGGTGATTTTCTCGGGCATGTCGGGCACCGCGATCGCGGATGCTGCCGGCATCGGCACGATCGAGATCAAGGCGATGAAGGACCACGGCTACCCGACCGAGGTGGCTGTCGGCGTCACCGCGGCTTCGGCGACGCTGGGGCCGATCATCCCGCCCTCCCTGCCTTTCGTCATCTACGGGATGATGTCGAACACCTCGATCGGCGCGCTCTTCCTCGCCGGCGTTATCCCCGGCGTGATGATGACGCTGTTCATGATGGTGACGGTCGCGATCTTCGCCCGGATCTACAAATGGGGTTCCGATGCCGCCTTCTCGCTGCGCGAGATCGGAACGGCCGGCATCGAGGTGCTGGTCGTCCTCGGCTTTCCCCTGCTCGCCTATGGCCTCGTCTGGGTGGGGCTTGAGGAGAACCTCGCCATTGGGCTCGCCCTCGCGGTGCTGCTGGGCCTCGATTACTATTTCGACTTCTCGGCCGTGATGGCGCTGATGACGCCGGTCATCCTGATCGGCGGCATGACCATGGGCTGGTTCACGCCGACCGAAGCCGCCGCCGCCGCGGTGATCTGGTCGCTGTTCCTCGGTCTCGTGCGCTATCGCTCGATGACCATGCGCAGCCTGACCAAGGCGACCTTCGACACGATCGAGACCACCGCTTCGGTTCTCTTCATCGTCACGGCCGCCTCGATCTTCGCCTGGCTTCTGACCGTGTCGCAGACGGCGCAGATCCTGTCCGACCTCATTCTGGGCCTCACCCAGAACAAATGGATCTTCCTCGTCCTGGTCAATCTGCTGCTGCTGTTCATCGGCTGCTTCCTCGACACCATCGCCGCCATCACCATCGTGGTGCCGATCCTGCTGCCGATCGCGCTCAAGCTCGGCGTCGACCCGATCCATTTCGGGCTGATCATGGTGCTGAACCTGATGATCGGGCTGCTGCACCCGCCGCTCGGCATGGTGCTCTTCGTGCTCTCGCGCGTCGCCAAGCTCTCGGTCGAGCGGACGACCATGGCGATCCTGCCCTGGCTGATCCCGCTCTTCGCCGCCCTGATCGCGATCACCTTTATCCCCGAGCTGACGCTCTGGCTGCCGCGACAGATGGGGATGGTGCGCTAGGCAAAGCCGGCCCGGTGGCCCGGCGGCGGGGTCAGCCCGGCGCCGGGCCGCTGTAGCGCGCACGGGGGCGGATCAGCCGCCCCGTCTCGTTCTGCTCGAGGGCATGCGCCAGCCATCCCGTGGCGCGGGCCGCGGCGAAGATCTGGAAGGGCGCGTCGTCGCCCAAACCGAGATGCGCGGCGAGCGCCGTCAGGGCGAAGTCGACATTCGGCTCGGCGCCCGTCATGGACATGACGACGGTCCTGGCTTCGGCGTAGGCGGCGGGGATGTCGAAGCCGGCCAGCAGCGCCCGCCCGCGCGGGTCTCCGTCGGGGTAAAGCGGGTGCCCGAAACCCGGTAGGCGCGCCCCGGCGGCCAGCCTGTCGGAGACGGTGGCCGCAATGCCGTTTGCCTGGGCCTCCCGCATCAACCCGAGCACCCGGCGCGCCATGCCGCCGTGGAGAGGCCCGGAAAGCGCTGACAATCCGGCCATCACGCAGGCCGCCAGCGAGGCTCCGGTCGAGGCGGTGACGCGGACGGCGAAGGTCGAGGCGTTGAGCTCGTGATCGGCCAGCAGGACGAGCGCCCGCCGGATCAGATCCGCGCCGTCCGCGCAGCCCCAGGCCCGCGCGAGCCGCTGATGGATCGGGCCCTCGCCCGGGCCGCCGGCCACCGCATCGACCAGCGTATCGAGAACGGCGGCCGCCTCCAGGTAGAGCGCCTTCTTGGTGCGGCCGGCCATCGCGGTGTCGCTGGCGGCGCGGGTGGCGATGGCGGTGAACATGCGCGTCAGGGGAGCACCGGCCGGTACAGGCTGCGTCAGCGTGGGAAAGCGCTGCGCCCCGCAGTCCCAGAGCAGCCTTGCGACATCCTCCAGACGGGCCGTCTCCGCGAGCTGTGCAGCGTCCTGACCGCGATACCAGAGCCTGCCGCCGGCGATCGTGGTGATGCTCGACGTCAGGACCGGTTCGCCCCAGGCGATGGCATCCTCGGCGATGGCCGCCCGTCGCCGTCCTCGCATCTTGCGCTGTTCGAGGCGCGCGATGTCCTGCGCGCGATAGAGCTTACGGCGGGCATCGTCGGCCTCGCCCCTAGTCTCGATCAGGCCGCGGCTGACATAGGCGTAGAGCGTCTGCGGCTTGAGCTTGAGCCGTGCCATCGCTTCTGAAGCCGTCAGCCAGTCGCTCATCGAAATAGATTGATTATATTGTTCAAGATTGATCGTAGCGCCCGATCCGCTGATCCTCAAGGCCTTGCCTTGAAGGAGTCCAGCCCATGTCCGATGGTCTTGAAGACGTCGTTGCCGCCCACACCACCCTGTCCGACGTCGATGGCGTCGCCGGCCGTCTGGTGATCCGCGGCCGCAGCCTCGATGATCTGGCGGGGCGTATGGCCTTCGAGGAGATGGTCACCCTGATGCTCGGCGGGCTCCTGCCCGGGCTGCCCGAGGGAGCGGAACTGCAGGCGGTCCTCGGTGCGGCGCGGGCCTCGGTCTTCCCGATTGTGCTGCGCGCGTCGCTTCCGGCGGGGCTGTCGCCCGTCGAGGCCCTGCGCACCTGGACTGCGCTGATCCCGGATGGCGAGGACGCCGGCACGGCGGTGACGCTGCTGGCCGCACCCGCCGTGTTCACCGCCGCCGCGGTGAGGCGGGCCCGCGGTCTCGAACCGGTCGCTCCGGAAGCGGGCCTGTCTCACGCCGCCGACACGCTGCGCATGCTGGGCGGAGACCGACCGAGCGCTGCCGAGGCGGCGGCGCTCGATGCCTATCTCGTCACCGTGGCCGATCATGGCCTCAATGCCTCGACCTTCGCGGCCCGGGTCGTCGCCTCGACGCGCGCGGGGCTCGTCTCGGCCGAGCTGGCCGGCATCAGCGCGCTGAAAGGCCCGCTCCATGGCGGCGCGCCGGGACCCGTGATCGACATGCTCGACGCGATCGGCGAGCCGGGCGATGCGCGCGCCTGGCTCGAGGCGGCGCTGGACCGGGGCGAGCGGCTGATGGGCTTCGGCCACCGTGTCTACCGCGTGCGCGATCCGCGGGCCGATGCGCTGAAGGCCGCGCTCCGGCGGCTCGGCGCCGACTCCGCGCGGCTCGTCCTCGCCGAGGCGGTGGAACAGGCTGCGCTCGCCATCCTGCGCGAGCGTAAGCCGAACCGTCCACTCGAAACCAATGTCGAATTCTACACGGCGCTGCTGCTGGAAGCGCTGGGCTTCCCGCCGGAGGCCTTCACCTGCGTCTTCGCGATGGGGCGCACGATCGGCTGGCTCGCCCATGCGCAGGAGCAGATCGCCGGCGGCAGGCTGATCCGCCCGCAATCGGTCTATGTCGGGCCGCGGCCCATGCAGGCGGCGTGAGGCGACGCGTCTTAGCGAGGAGCGCAGCGACCAAGCTATCTGGGGGACACGGAGCTCGGCCGCCTCTGGATTGCTTCGCTGCGCTCGTGATGGCGGGAGCGCGCGATCAGCGCTGGGGGGCCAGCCGGATCACATAGAGCGCGTGCCCACCATCATCGGAGACACAGGTCATCTCGGCCGGCCCCTGGATGAGGGCGCTGTCGCCCGCGGAAAGCGTCGCCTCGTCAATGGTCCAGCCGCCTTCGGGCGCGACCAGCAGCAGGACGGCTTCGCCCGCGATGCGGTGTTCGCCCGGGCCCACGAGCCGCTCGACGCTGTGCGTCCAGGCGCCGCGCCGGCTCATCACGTTGAGATCGACGATCGGCCCGTCGATCAGGAGGCCGTCGACAGCCCGGTCGGCCGCGAAGGCGAAGGGCGGGGAGGTGTGATCGAGCGCCACCGCCTCGCCATCGCCGAAGGCCAGCCGAATGCCGGCACCGGTCAGAACGCACAGCGTCCGGTCGAGTCCCGGGAAGGAGGAGAACGGTCCGTCCGCCCCGACCTGCGCCATCGAAACCCGCCAGTCGAAATCGCTCAGCGAAGCTCCCCCCGGCCACACGACGATCTCGGTCGTCGTCCCGCCGCCGTTCTTCCACGGCATGGTCCGGCAATCGGCGGCGCGGATGATGCGCATGAGTATGTCCTCAGACGGAACGCGGTCGATCTCTCTTGTCATTCCGGGGCATGGCGAAGCCATGAGCCCGGAACCCAGAACCGATGCCGGGTCCGAGACAAGCGGGGCCATCTTTCATTGTGCGGCAGAGGTTCTGGGTTCCGGGCTCGGCGCTGTCGCGCCGCCCCGGAATGACGGCGCGACTTTGAGCCGGCGGCTGCGCCTTACCCCAAAATCCCCGGCAGCTTCAGCCCCTTCTCCCTCGCGCAGTCCTGCGCGATCTCATAGCCGGCATCGGCATGGCGCATCACGCCTGTCGCCGGGTCGTTCCAGAGCACGCGTTCCAGCCGCTTGGCCGCTTCGGCTGAGCCGTCCGCGACGATGACCACGCCCGAATGCTGCGAATAGCCCATGCCGACGCCGCCGCCATGGTGCAGCGAGACCCAGGTCGCGCCGCCGGCGGTGTTGAGCAGGGCGTTGAGCAGCGGCCAGTCGGAAACCGCGTCGGATCCGTCCTTCATCGCCTCGGTCTCGCGGTTGGGCGAGGCGACCGAGCCGGAATCGAGATGGTCGCGGCCGATCACGACCGGCGCCTTCAGCTCGCCCTTGGCCACCATCTCGTTGAAGGCGAGGCCCAGACGGTGACGGTCGCCGAGCCCGACCCAGCAGATGCGCGCGGGCAGGCCCTGGAACTGGATGCGCTCGCGCGCCATGTCGAGCCAGTTGTGCAGATGCGCGTCGTCGGGCATCAGCTCCTTCACCTTGGCGTCGGTCTTGTAGATATCCTCGGGATCGCCCGAGAGGGCCGCCCAGCGGAACGGGCCGATGCCCCGGCAGAACAGCGGGCGGATATAGGCGGGCACGAAGCCGGGGAAATCGAAGGCGTTCTCGACGCCCATGTCCTTGGCCATCTGGCGGATGTTGTTGCCGTAGTCGAGCGTCGGCACGCCCATCGTCTGAAAATCGAGCATCGCCTTGACGTGCTCCGCCATGGAGCGCTTGGCGGCCTGGATCGTCCCGGCGGGATCGCGCTCCTTGCGCTCCTCCCACTCTGCAATTGTCCAGCCGGCCGGCAGATAGCCGTTGAGCGGGTCATGCGCCGAGGTCTGGTCGGTGACGACGTCGGGCCGGATGCCGCGGCGGACCATGTCGGGGAAGATCTCGGCGGCATTGCCGAGCACGCCGACGGAAACGGCCTTGCCGGCCTTGTGGGCGCGCTCGACGATCTCCAGCGCCTCGTCGATGCTGTCGGCCTTCTCGTCGAGATAGCGCGTGCGCAGGCGGAAATCGATCGAGGAGGGCTTGCACTCGACCGCGATCATCGAGGCGCCCGCCATGGTCGCCGCCAGCGGCTGGGCCCCACCCATGCCGCCCAGCCCGCCGGTCAGGATCCACTTGCCCTTGAGCGAGCCGCCGAAATGCTGCCGACCGACCTCGACGAAGGTCTCGTAGGTGCCCTGAACGATGCCCTGCGTGCCGATATAGATCCAGGAGCCGGCCGTCATCTGGCCGTACATCATCAGCCCGAGCTTATCGAGATGGTGGAAATGCTCCCAGTTCGCATAGGCCGGGACGAGGTTGGAATTGGCGATCAGCACGCGCGGCGCGTCCGGATGCGTCTTGAAGATGCCGACCGGCTTGCCGGACTGGACCAGCAGCGTCTCGTCGGCCTCCAGAGAGCGCAGCGAGGCGCAGATCCGGTCGAAATCCTCCCAGGTCCGGGCGGCGCGGCCGATGCCGCCATAGACCACGAGCTCGCCGGGCTTCTCGGCGACGTCGGGGTCGAGGTTGTTCATCAGCATGCGCAGCGGCGCTTCGGTCAGCCAGCTCTTGGCGGAGAGCTCCGTGCCGTGGGGGCTGCGGATGACGCGGCTGTTGTCGATGCGGGTCATGAACGGCTCCGTTCGTGCTGGGCCGCGGCGTCGAGCGTGGCGGCGATGATGGCGGAGAGGGCGGATTGCAGCGGCGCGGCGATCGCGGCATCGAAGGTCCAGGGCGGCGCCTCGGTCGCGAGATAAGCTGAGAGCGCCTTCTCCATCTGGAGCGCATGAACGTGCGCGTCGGGCCGGCCGTAATGCCGGGTGATCCAGCCGCCCTTGAAGCGGCCGTTGACGACATGGGTCAGGGGCTGCGCCGCCATCGCCGCCGCTGCCGCCGCCTCGATGGCGGCTGCGCAGCTCTGACCCGAATTGGTCCCGAGATTGAGCGTCGGCAGCGTGCCGGGAAACAGCCGCGGGATCACCGACTTGATCGAGTGGCAGTCCCACAGCACGGCATAGCCATGGGCGGCCTTCACCCGGTCGATCTCGGCCGCGAGTGCCTCGTGATAGGGCGCGAAATAGGCGGCGCGGCGCCGCTCGATCTCGGCCGCGTCGGGCGGTGTGATCCAGATCGGCGCCCCGTCGAAGGTCGTCATTGGTACGAGTTCCGTCGTCGCCTGGCCGGGATAGAGCGAGACGCCGGACGGGTCGCGGTTCAGGTCGATGACGAAGCGCGACAGCTTCGCCTCGACGATCGTCGGCTGGAAGCGCTCCGCGAAGGCGTAGACCTCCCGCATGTGCCAGTCCGTATCCTCGACCAGCCGCCCGCGTTCGTTCAGCGCGGCTTCGACCTCCGGCGGCAGCCCGGTGCCGGGATGCGGCATCGAGAGGATGAGCGGGGAGGGGCCCCGGGTGACGGTGACGATCGAGGTCATGAGCGTCTTTTCGCAAGCGTTGCGTCTTGTCCATTGAGGCGCGGGGAACCCCTCTCCTGTAAGGAGAGGGGCAGGGGTGAGGTGTAGGCCC